>JBDTVD010000155.1:0-8029 GCA_040007375.1 Bacteroidota bacterium
TCCCAGCCAACTCCACTGTACAGTTTGCATTACCTGATACTGCAAAGAGTTCTGATATTGTAATTAATGAAGTACTTTTTAATCCTTACACAGGAGGAGTGGATTTTGTAGAGTTGTTTAATCGCTCCACAAAAGCTTTGGATCTTGTCAACCTGCAGATAAATAATGCCGATGAAGTTACAGGAGCATTAGATCAAACAGTAGATATTACTTCTGCATCACGGATTATGCTTCCCGGAGAATTTGTTGTTCTTACAAAAGATCCATCAATTATAAGAGGTACTTATAATTCAGCAGGATTATCATCATTCATTACTGTTACATCATTACCAAGTTATAATGATGATGCAGGTGTTGTTGTGTTAACTAATAAAGCAGGAGAAGATATTGATCGTTTTATATATAGTGATAAGATGCAGTTTGCATTATTAAATGATGATAACGGTGTATCACTGGAACGGATCGATCCGGAAAGGCCATCAACTGAAGACAACAACTGGCATAGTGCTGCAGCTACGGTTGGATTTGCAACACCAGGATTAAAAAATTCACAGTACAATGAATCTGCTTCTGATGGAAGTGAAATCTCTATTGACCCTGCTGTGTTCTCACCTGACAATGATGGAAAAGGTGATCTGCTGAATATCCATTATAAATTTGATCGTCCGGGATATACTGCTACTGTTAAAATTTACAGTTCAACAGGAAGACCGGTTCTTGATCTTGTAAAAAGCGAATTGCTGGGAACAGAAGAAGGTAGTTGGAGCTGGGATGGAATTAATAAAGACAATGAAAAAGCACCTGTTGGAATTTATGTTTTATATATAGAAGCTTTTACTGCTGGAGGTGATACCAAGAAGATTAAAAAGACTTGTGTTTTGGGAGCGAAATTGTGATTAAGCGTAAAATAAATAAGGGGAGCGATGTGCTACCCCTTACTTAGTTGAACCATACTCAACCAATCATTTTAAATAAATATCTTTTCGGTGACCGATTTTTTTAATGCTTATTATTTGCAGGAAATTCTCAATACTGTAAATTACTCTGTAATCCCCTATTCTTATTCTCCAAAGATTTTCTTTTGCGCCCTTTAGCTTTTCACAGCCAGTTGGTAAAGGGTTGTTTGCAAGTTCATCAATTTTTACTACTATTTGTTTGGCAACGTTTCAAGTTTTTCTCTGCACTCCTTTTAATCTCTATCTCATAAGTTAGTCTAATTTTCCCTTTGTTCTCAGGGATTTTTTTACGTTTTGCCATTTTTTACTTTTTTCATTACTCCGTACTTCTGATATTAGTATGTCTAACAATTCTTCAATTTTTTCCTCGTACTTTTTTAAAGTTTGAATTTCAATCTGAACAGCCACCTTGTTGTTCCGGTTATCTGTTAAATAAGTTATGCCTTTCATTTTTATTGTTCAATTTAGAACAAAATTACTGTTAATCTATTAATTTTTCTTCCTTTTTCTAACTAACTTCCACATGAAAGACAATCATCAGGATTGTCAAGTGAACAACTGATCTGATCCATTGCAGCATCCTGATCAGTAATTGTTGTTGTTGTTGTATCAATTGTTGTTGTTGTTGCTGTTGTTGCAGTAACTGCTAACAGCTCCGGATTTAATTCATACTGCTTATCAACTGTAAACTTGATTGCCTGTGTTGCCGGTTTCGTGCGCAGGTAATACATTCCTGTTTTCAAACCTTTCTCCCACGCATAGAAGTGCATTGACGTAAGTTTTGCAAAATTCGGTTCAGCTATAAATAAGTTCAAAGATTGACTCTGACAAATAAATGCTCCACGATCTGCAGCCATATCAATTACTGCACGTTGTTTAATCTCCCAAACTGTTTTATATAATTCTTTCAGATCATCCGGAACTTCGGCAATCGTTTGAACGGAACCATTGGATGCAATGATTTTGTTTTTCAGATCGCTGTTCCACAGATTGCGTTTTACTAAATCAATAAGAAGATGTTTGTTCACTACAGTAAACTCACCTGACAACACACGACGTGTATATATATTGGTTGTGTATGGTTCAAAGCATTCATTATTTCCAAGAATCTGCGATGTAGAAGCTGTTGGCATTGGCGCAAGCAATAATGAATTACGCACTCCATGTTTTATTACTTCTTCACGCAACACATCCCACTCCCAGCGTGACGATGGTTTAACATTCCACATATCAAACTGGAAAATGCCTTCTGACAACGGAGAACCTTTGAATGTTTCATAAGCGCCCAGTTCCATTGCAAGATCTTTTGACGCTGTCATAGCAGCATAATAGATCGTTTCGAAAATGTCAATGTTCAGTTGTTTCGCTTCTTCACTTTCAAAAGGATAACGCATCAGGATAAATGCATCAGCTAAACCCTGTATTCCGATTCCGATCGGACGATGACGCATGTTGCTGTTACGTGCTTCCGGAATAGGATAATAATTTACATCAATAATTTTATTCAGATTTTTTGTAACCACATAAGTGATTTCAAATAATTTCTGATGATCAAATTTTCCGTTGATTACAAAACGAGGTAGTGCCAGTGAAGCAAGATTACAAACAGCTACTTCATCGTGTGCTGTGTACTCAACAATTTCCGTACATAAATTAGAACTCTTTATTACTCCAAGATTTTTCTGATTGCTCTTCTCATTACATGCATCTTTATATAACATGTATGGTGTACCGGTTTCAATCTGCGATTCAAGAATAGATGTCCACAGTTCACGTGCAGGAATTGTTTTACGTGCACGGCCTTCGTTTTCATACTTTGTATAAAGCATTTCGAATTCTGCTCCATAACAATCAGCTAATCCTGGAGCTTCATTAGGACAGAACAAACTCCATTCGCCTTCTTCTTTCACACGTTTCATAAATAAATCAGAAACCCATAGTGCAAAGAAAAGATCACGTGCACGCATTTCATCTTTTCCATGATTCTTTTTCAGATCAAGAAATTCAAAAATATCAGCATGCCATGGCTCCAGGTAAATAGCAAAAGAACCTTTACGCTTTCCTCCACCCTGATCAACATAACGTGCAGTGTCGTTAAACACCCTTAACATCGGCACAATACCATTACTTGTTCCGTTTGTTCCTCTAATATAAGAACCGGTAGCCCTTATATTATGAATGCTTAGTCCGATACCACCTGCTGATTGTGAAATCTGTGCAGTTTGCTTTAATGTATTGTAAATGCCTTCAATGCTGTCGTCCTGCATGGTTAACAGGAAACAGGAAGATAATTGTGGCTTTGGTGTACCTGCATTGAAAAGAGTTGGTGTTGCATGTGTGAACCAGCGCTCACTCATCAGGTTATATGTTTCAATTGCAGAATCAATATCTTCTTTATGAATACCAACAGATACACGCATAAGCATATGTTGCGGACGTTCCACTACCTGGCCATTCAATTTTAAGAGATAAGATTTTTCCAGCGTTTTAAATCCGAAGTAATCATAACCAAAATCTCTGTCGTATATAATAGTAGAGTCAAGAAGATCAGCATGCTTCTCCATTACAGCCATCACATCATCAGCTAAAAGCGGAGCCAGCTTACCTGTTTTAGGATCCACATAATTATAAAGGTCGCGCATAGTTTCCGTGAACGACTTCTTCGTGTTCTTATGAAGACTGGAAATAGCAATCCTGGAAGCCAGTAACGCGTAGTCAGGATGACGTGTAGTTAATGAGGCTGCAGTTTCCGCCGCCAGGTTGTCCAGTTCAGTTGTAGTTACTCCATCGTACACCCCTTCAATCACTTTCTGCGCGACCATCAGAGGGCTGACATGTTCTGTCGACAGGCCATAACAAAGCTTTTGAACCCTGGCAGTGATCTTGTCGAATTTCACTGATTCCTTCTTTCCGTCTCTTTTAACTACAAACATGGATTTTTATATTTAGTGGTGAATGGTATAGTAGAACTTTTTCAATTATGGGGTCTATTCCCCGGCAATGCATTTAAGACTGCTTGTTGTATTAACGTATTAAATCCCCCTTGAATTGTAACTCAGCCAGTTAGAAAATCAAAATCTACTTGAAGAGCTGACTACAAATCAAGATAAAGATAGAGTTAACTCAAAGGGATAATTTTTAACAAAGGCCTCTACTTTTTAACAATCTAAAGGTTGAAAATTTAAAAGCGATAAAAATTTTGTTTTTGAATTATTTTCATGTAAGACAAATGAGAGGCCCTTTTCCTTCTATTGGTTAATAATATTTATTTGGGCCAGTAACAATGCAGCTGCAATTATATATATAAATTGAATTAAATACTGTAATACAGAATCAAACTGGTATTACAGCATCATTGAATATATGTATATTTTTTTTCTAATGCTTTTTTAGTGAAGTAAGATTTCTTCCTTTTTCAGAGGAATTAGTATTCATTCTGCCAAAACAATAACAAGTTGTAACCTGATAAGGATTAGCACATGGGTTATGATAACAATTTGTTGTAATACAGAATATCACAATAAATACATACTTAAAACTATTGCAACAGAAATTTATAAGAGTAAATGAGTTTATTAAAAGACGGCTGTTTAATTAAAATGTTTTATTACTGAGATCTGCGCCGGCAGTGGATAAGAACTGATTATTTTTTTTACAAATTAATTTTATCAACTTCGAAATAAGCAAGTGCCTGCATTCATTCTGCTTATAGTGAACACCCTTCATACGTAATGAATAAATATTTTTTTTCAGTTAAAACAATGTGCTATTTCTTTCAAACGTAAGATTTCAGTGAATTGCAAAACATTCTGTCTCCTCATTAGGGTAATTTGTGTTCGGTATCAAAGAAGAGATTAAAGGAAACAATACAAACTTCGATGCTGCCACACAACACTCACCCCCATGAGAACAAATTCACTAATGTACAGAACAGCCTTATTGTTGTATCTGTTTCTAAGCCTGGTTAAGGAGACAGACGCCACAACATACTATTCGAGAACAAGCGGAGTATGGAACAATGCTTCCAGTTGGTCAACTATCACTTATGGCGATCCAACGAATGCAGGAACATTTCCTGTTTCCGGCGATATGGTATTTATAGGCGATGGTCATACTATATTACTTGCAAGTAGTAGTGTATGTGCCGGATTGAATATCGGTCAGGGAACATCTGGTATTCTTGAATATCCGAATTTCGGAAGTATTACATTAACAGTTTCCGGAGCAATTACAATTAACAGCGGAGCAAAACTGTGGTATAATTTTAATACAACACGAACACATAATCTTTTTGTAAGTACAGATATTATCAATAACGGAATACTGGATTTATATGGTGACAATAATGATTTTGTAAACCTGATTTTTAACGGTGCAGCAAACAGTAATGTATCAGGAAGCGGAACATTTGCTTTTAATCTTGTTACTATGAGTAAGGCTACACGATCTTATACTCTTAATGTACAGACAACAGCATTCCTGTCGGCAGCACCACCGGCAACATCAACAGTATTACCACGAATCGATTTAACTAAAGGAACATTTGTTTGCAATGCACTGGGAACTACAAACTGGTGTGATCCTGCTGCAACAAGTTATACTATTCCAATGGATGTTATACTGGAAGTTCGTCTTGGGCAGATCAACATGGTTACAGGCGGAGATACACTTATCAATTCCGGAAAAATATATATAACAGGAGGAACACTGGAAGTTGGATCACCCGCAGGAAAGAAAGGAATATTAAACAGAGATGTAGGAGCACTTGATCCGGAAATTGAAATTACAGCAGGCACATTAAAATCATACGGCGGACTTGCATCGTATGCAGGAACGAGTAACTGTGTGTTTAAAATTACAGGTGGTAATCTTGATTTAAACAGTGGTACCACACGCACTGATGGTTATCCGTTATGCATTGCAAATGTCAGCGGAAGTCAGTGTATTATTCTTGGAGGCAATATATATATACACAAACCTTCTACTACTGCCTCTATACCTGAATTTGATTTCGGAAGTTCTAACGTATATCACAATATAACTGATGGTCACGTATATTTCGGTGATGCATTTACAGCTTATACATTTGACTATATGCCTTATGTATCATACACGTACCCAAACTTTGAAGTAGCAGGTGCAGCAGGTACTACACTGAAACCTTACACATTTATCAACTCACGGATGCTGAGTCTGAAAATAAATATCGGAAATACTTTTGATGTTGCTTCAGGAGGAAATAATGCAACAAGCACACAGATCAGTCTTACAAATGCACTGGATGGTTTCTATGCACTTTATAATGAAGGAACATTTCTGGAAAGAACAGGACAGATCATGCTTACCGGAACTGTTCCTCAATACTATTATTCACTTGCCGGAGAATACACACTATATAATTTAACGGTGAATAATTCTGCAGGAATATTTCTGGATATGCCAATGACTATCACCAACTCGTTAACATTAACAAACGGTATTATATATAGCACAGCCACAAACCTTCTTACTATAAATAAAAACGTAACAGTTACAGGAGCATCAAGCAGCAGTTTTGTTGATGGGCCTGTTAAGAAAATCGGTAATACTGCATTTACGTATCCTGTTGGAAAAGGAAGTGAATATCGTCCGGTAAGTATTTCCGCACCTGTACTTGATACTGACGACTATACCGCAGAATTTTTCTTTACAACACCTGCTCCTGCATATGACACAAGCAGTAAAGCAGTTTCGCTGGATCATATTACTGATGTAGAATACTGGACACTTAACCGGGGTGCAGGTGCATCAACTGTTAATGTAACATTAAGCTGGAGTGGAGCAAGTGGCGCTATTGATGATCTGCCAACATTACGTGTTGCACAATGGGATGGTGTGATGTGGCAGGATCAGGGTAATGGTGGAACAAGTGGAACCACTACTGCAGGAACAATTGTGAATTCATCACCAACATCTACATTCGGACCATTTGCTCTTTCAAGCAGTTCAGGAACAAACAATCCGTTACCTGTTGAGCTTTCTGCATTTAATGTTACTGAAGAATCAGATTATAATGTGGTAAGCTGGATCACATCATCAGAAAAAAACAATGATTATTTTGATGTGGAAAGAACCAGTAACGGAACAGATTACAGAGTGGTTGCAACAGTAGATGGAGCAGGCACTTCATCATCAACACACAACTATCAGATTTCAGATGTTACCGACGGATCAAATGTATGCTACCGTTTGAAGCAGGTTGATAATGATGGTAACTTTAATTATTCAGGAGTGAAATGTGTTGGTGGATTGCAGCATAACGGATCTATAACAATACGACCGACTGCCATTCACGATGAGGATATTATTATTGACTTTAATGATGTGGACAGTAAAAATGCAAAATTGTACATCACTGACCTTTCAGGAAGAACTATATATATAACCGATGTTAATGATTCGCACAACATTATCCACAACAGCGAAATCGGATTCAGTTCAAAAGGCATTTATCATGTTACTTTAATTACTGGTGATAATGTAATTCATTCCAACAGGATAGTAGTAATATAAATAGCGAGCTTTTCAAAAAAAAATGCCGGACTCTTCATCCGGCATTTTCTATTTATATATAATGAGAAGAAAAGTTCATTTAACCGGATTAAAAATCCTCATCAAATTTTAAGGTTTGATCTTCACGGTTTTTTCCAACACCGGCTTTAGTATATTCACTAACGCGCTTTTCGAAGAAATTGGTTTTTCCTTCCAGTGAAATAGATTCCATAAAGTCAAATGGATTTGCCGAATTATAAAACTTCGGATAGTTCAGAGAATTCAACAGACGATCAGCAACAAATTCAATATACTGACGCATCATTTTCGCATTCATACCAATCAGATCAACAGGCAGTGCATCGGTAATAAATTCCTGTTCAATGGTAACTGCACTTGTAATCATATCATAAACCTGCTCCTGAGTAAGTTTGTTTTTCAGCATACCAAATAACAGACATGCGAAATCACAATGCAAACCTTCATCGCGCGATATCAATTCGTTTGACGTTGCAAGACCTGGCATCAGTCCGCGTTTTTTC
>JBDTVD010000156.1:0-7924 GCA_040007375.1 Bacteroidota bacterium
GATTTTGCTGCCATATGTGTTTGAGAAGGAATTAAATTTTTAACGCTTTAACCCATTAACTAAAAAGCGTTTGCTGCGGCAAAGGTAGCTGAAGTGACGATCTTATCAAACCTAACAACAAGCACAATTAATCTTGTTTGCAACTATGTGGGAATTACCTGCATTGATTTATAATTTTGAATACCAGTATTATAGAGAATGGCCATCCGGTTTGTTTCGGTCGATATTGATTGCTGACTTAATTATTAATTTTTCACAAATGACTAACCCCACATGAAAGTGATCTTTCAACTCAATCAAATTAATTAGTTTTACCCTCTCAGAAATATAGCTCCAAACAAATGAAATATACAGCCATTGATAAACTATTATTTATAGAAAACAGAAATCGCTACAAGACACTGCTAAAACCTGGTTCGATTGCTTTTTTTAACAGTAACGATGAAATGCCCCGCAATGGTGATGGCAATTATCCTTACCGTCAGAATTCGGATCTGTTTTATTTATCCGGCATTGATCAGGAGCAGACTATATTGGTAATTTTTCCTGATGCACCGATGGCACAATACCGCGAGATTTTATTCCTGCGCCAGACGAATGAAAGAATTGCTGTGTGGGAAGGACATAAATACACGAAAGAAGAAGCACGTCAGGCATCCGGTATTCAAAGTGTTTACTGGCTCGAAGATTTTAATTCTATTCTTCCAATGCTAATGCATCATTCGCAAAATATATATATAAACCTGAATGAGAACGACCGCTTCTCAACAGAAGTTCCATATCGTGAACTTCGTTTTTCCAACGACCTCAAACAACGTTTCCCATTTCATAGCTACGAGCGTAGTGGACCATTAATGTCACAGTTACGTTCTATAAAAAATGATATGGAAATAAAACTGATGCAGAAAGCAATTGACATCACTGAAAAGGCATTCAGAAAAGTTATGCGTTTTGTGAAACCTGGTGTAATGGAGTTTGAAATTGAAGCAGAGATTACACATGAGTTTATACGTAAGCGTGCAACAGGACATGCTTATACTCCTATTATTGCATCAGGTGCTAATGCATGTGTGTTACATTATATAGAGAATAATAAACAATGCAATGCCGGTGAAGTGATCCTGATGGATTTTGGTGCAGAGTATGCAAATTATGCTGCTGATTTAACAAGATGCATTCCGGTAAGTGGTGAATTTACTGAAAGGCAACGTGATGTGTATAATGCAGTTTTAAGAGTGATGCGCCAGGCAACAAAAATGCTTGTTCCGGGAAATACTATTGAAAAATATCACTTTGAAGTTGGTAAAATCATGGAGCAGGAGTTAATTGGTCTTGGATTGTTAAGCAAAACTGACGTGGCTAATCAAAATCCTGACATGCCTTTGTATAAACAGTATTTCATGCATGGCACATCACATTTTCTGGGTCTGGATGTACATGATATTGGAAATAAGTATGAACCGATGAAAGCAGGAATGGTGTTCACCTGCGAACCTGGTATATATATTCCGGAAGAGAAACTGGGAATCAGGATTGAAAATGATATTCTTATCACTACTAAGGAACCGATTGATCTCATGTCTGCCATACCTGTTGAAGTGGAGGATATTGAAGAAGCAATGCGCGAAGCAAGAATGATTGCCGGTTGATTTAAAATAAGTGATTAGGTGATTAAGTGATTAGGTGATTAAGTGACTAAGTGACTAAGTGACTAAGTGACTAAGTGACTAATTATTGTCTCTTCAAAGTTAGAGTATTCTACATTGACAGGAATTTTAAATTGCCTTGAAAACAATTCTGCCTTCTGCATTTTTACTCCAAACTACGAACTAATCACTCCGAACTATAAACATTTTTTACTCCGAACTCCGAACTAATCACTCTGAACTATCTACATTTTTTACTCCGAACTCCGAACTAATCACTCCGAACTATCGACAATTTTTACTCCGAACTAATCACTCTGAACTATCTACATTTTTTACTCCGAACTCCGAACTAATCACTCCGAACTAACTGCATTTTTTACTCCGAACTCCGAACTAATCACTCCGAACTAACTTATATATAATGGGAAAAATAAACGGTCGTGACATTGTTATAAAAGTAAGCGATGTTACTATTTGTTATGATGATCTTGGTGAAAGTACTACACCTGTTATCTTTATTCATGGATTTCCTTTCGATAAATCTTCCTGGAAACCGCAGATGGATTTTCTCAGTAAACAGTATCGTGTAATTGCTTATGATATCAGGGGATTCGGAAAATCAACTTCAGGAAGTGAGGAAGCAGATATCAGTTTATTTGCTGATGATCTGTTGTTGTTTATGGATCTGCTTGAAATACAAAAGGCAATAATTTGTGGACTGTCTATGGGTGGATATATTGTGCTGAATGCAGTAAGCCGTTATCCTGACAGGTTTAGCGCAATGATATTGAGCGATACACAATGTATTGCTGATACAAATGAAGTTAAGGAAAAACGTAAACAGTCTATTGATAAAATTAATGGTGGAGGTTTGGTGGAATATGTGGATGGTTTTGTGAATGCTATTTTTTATAAAGACACCATTGCTCAACGAAAGGAATTGGTTGATGAAATAAGAAATGTAATTCTTGCTACTGAACCATTAATAATTACATCAGCATTAACAGCATTGGCCAGACGATGGGAAACATGTTCTGCTTTGCCTGCAATAACAATTCCCTGTCTCATACTCTGCGGAAGTGACGATAAAATAACACCGCCGGAACAGGCAGAATATATGAAGGTTCATATTGCAGATTCTGTATTGCATTTAATAAACAATTCTGCACACATGTCGAACCTGGAAAATCCAACTGAATTCAATCGTTACCTGAAAGATTTTCTTTCAGGAATTCAAAATATATAATTTCAATTGAAGCATAAATAAATTTCGAAGTTTCTTTACTGTTAATTCATTTCGCTGATTAGAACCTGTACTTAAATTATGAATAGAAACTGGCTTCATAAAATCGCAACTCTTCTTAAGGATACCTTCAATGAATTTATTGCAGATAACGCCATAAAACTAAGTGCAGCATTATCGTACTACACCATTTTTTCATTACCACCATTGCTGATTGTAATCATTAGTGTTTGTGGATTTTTTTTCGGCAAGGAAGCTGTGAGTGGAGAATTGTTCGGACAGATAAACGGCATGGTGGGAAATGATGCAGCAATACAGATCCAGGAGGCAATTAAAAATGTAAAGCTATCTGACAGCAGCAATTTTGCAACAATAATGGGAGTGGTTGTTTTATTGATAGGTGCATCAGGAGTGTTTTCCGAAATACAGGATTCCATAAATTATATATGGGGAATCAAAGCAAAGCCTAAACGCGGATTTATAAAATTTTTACGAAACCGGCTGATGTCTTTTT
Source organism: Bacteroidota bacterium (assembly GCA_040007375.1). GTDB lineage: Bacteria > Bacteroidota > Bacteroidia > AKYH767-A > OLB10 > JANOXC01. Next base: position 3,407 of record JBDTVD010000156.1, read on the forward strand.
CTATGATAGGATCTGTTGGGTTTTTATTAATGGTAGGATTGATTGTAAATTCTCTGATGGATCTTATGAGTGAACGATTGTCACGATTCTTTCCAAATGATACTATCTATTTATTTTATGCTGTCAATCTCATCATTGTTTTTGTAATCATCACATTGTTATTTACTGTTATTTTTAAAACGCTGCCCGATGGTAAAGTAGTGTTACGCGACAGTTTAATTGGTGCATCATTTACTGCAATACTTTTTATGGTTGGTAAATTTGCAATTGGGGCTTACCTGGGAAGTTCTGCTGTTGCCTCTGTATATGGTGCAGCAGGTTCAGTGATATTGATACTTGCATGGGTGTATTATTCTGCAATCATTCTTTATTTCGGAGCGGAGTTTACAAAGGTGTATGCCAACTCTCATGGAAAGAAAATAATTCCGAATGATTATTCTGTTAGAGTGATCAATAAAACAATTGAAACGGAGGAATAGAAATTATAAATTATAAATTATAAATTAGAAATTAGAAATTAGAAATTATAAATTATAAATTAAAATCGTAAATCGTAAATCGTAAATCGTAAATCGTAAATCGTAAATCGTAAATCGCAAATCGTAAATCGTAAATCGTAAATCGTAAATCAATTCCGTGTGCCGATTATTTTTCCGTAATTCTGATTCATATTCGTTGCACCATAGGCATACTTCACAATTCTGAATTTCATTTCTGTAAGTTTCCTGATGATCACTTCTCCTGTACAATTAACATCTTTCAGGTCGTGGAATTCCATGGAAATAGTTGTGATCTTATCATATATATAAGAAGGAGTGCTCTCCAGAATGCCATATTCAGCACCTTCGCAATCCATCTTTAGAAAATCAATTGTATCAATGTTGTTTTCTTTGATAATAGTTTCCAGTTTTTTTGTAGTAACGGTCTGCGGCTGACCATCATTCAGCAGGGAATAGGATTTTACCAGAGAGTAATTAATGCTTTTACCACTGAATAATTGTGTTGTACCATCAGCAGTATCCACAGCACAATTAATAGCACGAATGTTTTTATTTCCGGATGAAGCAATGTTTTTTTCCAGGTTTTGAAAATTATTTTTGCTTGGTTCAATGGCTATGATCTTTGATTTACTTCCGGAATTTATTCCTGCAAAAAGTGAAAAATAACCGTAATGTGCTCCAATGTCAATTATGGTAACATCTTTATAAAACGGAAAGTAATCAGCATATTCTCTTTCCTGGAAAATTGATTTTAATAGTGCAAATTCATTTTTGTTTATTTCATAATCCAGCTCCAGCAGGTTAATCCTGCAGAATTGATAGAAATTATTTTTTCCTCCTTTCAGAAATTGTTTAAGATCATGAATCATGTTTTTAAATCATTATGGAGTAAGCGTCAATGTTCAAATATAAATCATTTAGGATCGCTCATGGTGTGATAATTTGATTGATCGCTGATGGAAAAACTATTTCTGTGGAAGCTGGCTCTTGAGAAATTCTATTCTTTTATCCACATTATCTTTTGTTATGTATTCACCAAACTCAGGTATAGTATCAATGCGTTTTTGGTATTGAATGAAATCTGTCATTGCCTTACCAATCATTGGCCGGTAATGAGATGTTTCATAATAGAAATAATTGTTGGTAGTGATTTTACCAAGTCCGCTGAAGTCGTAAAAGGAGGTGAGCTCAGAAAGTTTTTTCATAAATGCAAAATACAATTCATGATTACTTACAAGGTATGTTGTTTTATGTATCGGATTGAAAGCATACGTTAAATTGATGTGATTTTCTGAACAGATATGATTTATTGTATCAAGCACAGCTATAGTTTCCAGCACATAACTCTCATATCCTTCAACAGGATTATTGAATTTGGGATGGTTGTTGTGTTCTTCTCTGTTATTTTCAATATATAATTCTTCTTTTTTATTTTCAGCAGTACCTGTTTTGTACATGTTGGTATAATAGGGTACAGGTTGTGCAAAATAAAAGTCTTCAACGAATTTATCTTCAGGAATGGTGAATGCATATTTAATATATTTCTTCGCAAGGGGAATAAGGTGATCTGAATAAGGAATTCTGCTCAGATCGTTTTCCCGGTTTTGAGTGCCTGTGGTATAAGCTGTGTAATCCAGCAGGATCAATATATTTTTTATTTTTTTATGATGCGCCAGTAATAACCTGATGTCGTTGAGATGCTCCGTTGGTATGCCAAGAGAGTAATATAGATTATAATAGTTGCCGTTTTTTAAATTTTCAACTTTAATATTGTTCGCCCTTGAACTTCCGAAAATATAAGAATCAAAATGGGTATCGTTATGTAACAGGTATCGCATTTTTATAAAATGGTTGTTCGGTTCAAATTTCTGATGACTGAAATCTGAAGTGAATATTCCATAAGGATTTTCAATAATATTAAAATAGAAAACCGGACTGTAACCGGCAACAGTCAGTGTAAGTACAAGCAGAATTGATTTTATAAATTTCTTCATCACCAGTCAGTTTAAAATTGAAAATAAATAAACTGAAGGGTCTTGTCAAACACTCCGAAGTATAGAATCAAAAGTAATAATGCAGCATACGTGGTGTAACGGATAACAGGTGTGGCAATTGATATTCGTTTTGAAAATGCAAATTTTGCCTGTATATATTCCATCAGAAAAAGAAAGACAATGCTTGCCAATGCAATTATAAAATTACGTCCGTCAGCTCCAAGGTAAAGAAGTGATTTTAAGTCTTCCGGATTGTGTAACTTAAGGATATTTATCTGACCTGTAACTCCCCTGTTCCAATGAAAAAGAATGTAACTGGCCTCCTCAAATGTTTTTGCACGGAAGAAAATCCAGGCAAGACTGGTAAGAAAGAAAACGAGAACAATTGAAAATGTATTTTTAACAATTTTCAGAACCCCATTTTCAGATTCCACCCTTCCTTTAAACAATGCAGCCGCAAACATATATATGATCAGCAGCACTCCATGAATTCCTCCCCAGATGATAAAGTTCCAGCTCGCACCATGCCACAAGCCGCTTATTAAAAAGACAAAGAGCAAGTTGAGATAAACACGGCCACGACTCACTCTGTTTCCGCCCAATGGTATATATAAATAATCTTTAAACCAGGTGGAAAGTGAAATATGCCAGCGTCGCCAGAATTCGGGAATGGAACGTGATGCATAAGGTCTGTTAAAATTTTTCATCAGGTCAAAACCCATGATGCGTGCTGCACCAATTGCAATATCACTGTAGCCTGAAAAATCACAATAGATCTGAACGGAAAAAAAGAGTGTGCTTAGTATTAAAGGTAAGCCTGTATAATGTAATGGATTGCTGTATACATAATCTACCATAGGTGATAGTCTGTCGGCAATTACTACCTTCTTAAATAATCCCCATGCCATCAGCTTTAACCCGGAAGCAACACGCAGATAATCGAAATTATGTTTTTCTTTAAACTGGTGAAGCAGATTCTGCGGACGTTCAATAGGTCCTGCAACCAACTGTGGAAAAAACATTACATATAATGCATACGTTATAAAATTACGTTCGCTCTTTTGATTTCCTCTGTACACTTCAATAGTGTAACTCATTGCCTGGAAGGTGTGAAATGATAAACCGATCGGTAGTAGTATTGCTAAATTGGGAATAGTATTTATTTTTCCAAATGACTGTAACAATATTGTTAGATTTTCATTCAGGAAATTGAAATATTTAAAATAACATAATATCCCGATGTTGGCAACAAGGCTCATTACCAGCCAGGCTTTACGTTTATGTCCCTGCGATTTTTCAATCAGTATTCCGGCAAAATAATCAATAACAATAGTAGAGAACAGAATCACTATATATATTGGAACAAAAAACATATAGAAATAACAACTTGCAATCAGCAGCATTAATATCCTGTAACGATAAGGCAGCAGGAAATAAAGTGGAATTACAGTCAGGAAAAAGAAAACGAAATCAAGAGAATTAAACAGCATACTGACTTATTGACGATTAATCCGGATTAGCAACATTTCCTGTTTTCGGTAGCGACAAATCTAAAAAAAAGTATCAAGTATCAAGTATCAAGACACAAGACAAGTGATTCTGAAAAGTTACTTTGCGGTACTTTGCGTAACCTTTGCGCTCTTAGCGGTTAAAGGGTGATTTGGAATAGCAACAAAATCAGGATTTGGAAAAGGAATTTCCCTCTTAAGAAAGCGATAAAAAAATCAAATAATCATTTAATCAAAAAATCAGCGATCAAAAATCACTTAAACTTATAATGTATCGCACACCCAACCGATTTTGTTGTTGGTGTACTCACTTCTTTTCCTGCAAGTAATTCTTCCAGTGCTTCTTTAACATACGAATGCTGAACTTTTTCAGGTTCTGCACCATTATCATCTATGGCGCCGGAATATTTTATAACCCACTTTTCATTTTCTCTCCAGATCACAAATGCATGCGGTGTTTTTTCTGCTTTAAAATTATTTGCAACTATTTGCTCATCATCTGCTAAATAAGGAAAA
>JBDTVD010000157.1:0-7903 GCA_040007375.1 Bacteroidota bacterium
GTTATCCAGAAATTATTAGTTGAAAAACCTGGAGCTCCACATAAATCAATTTCGGCTGAACTCTTAATCATAACATAATAGGCAGTATCTTTAAGTAACGGGCCAAAGGGGGCATTCCAGGGATTGTAATTGTAATCATATATAATGCAATTCCAACCTGTCTCATCCCATCCCGAAGAAACAGGTTTATAATAAGCGCTCCATTCAGGACAAGGATCCCAAACTGAAGATGTCCTGTGTATATTAAATATACCAGTAGTATCAGGAATGAATTTATATATTGCTTCTCTTGAATTCTGATAAATATTTCCACAATTTGTGAAATTCCATGAACCTATTCCAACCTGAGATTGTGAATAATGATTTATGACCTTTATCTGATTGCAATAAAAATTTCCAATCGTATTCATATCAATCGCTGTCTTCTGCCGCAAAACAATTGAATTGTCACTGAAATAAATCCCGCATAAACTGCGGAGGTAAAAATTATAAACAGAATCAGGAATTAAATTATTTACGATTAATGGAGAATGAGCATTGCTGATGATTACACCATTTATGCCCGCCATTGAATCATTGCCAGGAATAAATCCTTTAGGTCCATATTCTACAATCGTATTGTCTGATGTTCCTGACCAGGAAATCTGCAAGGAGTTAGATGTAATATTACTGACAGAGATATTGGAAACTGTAGGTGGTTTTATATAAGCTTCAACATATTGAGGAATATCCCATGGATTATAATAATAGCTAAAGCAAATATCATATACGGTATTACTGTCCAGGTTCATGTAATAAAAACATTGTGCAGGATTAACGGAAACAATCTGATAAGGTGGTATTTGAACAAAACTTAAAGTATCACATATTCCAGGATTTTTTTTAAGTCCTATACAAAGTGGTGTCCAACCGGAGCGTACATCAAGTATATATGTATTGCTGCATCTTGATGTGAAACGAAATATCTTTTCATTTGCAGGTGTTCCTCCGGCAATAAAATACTGACAGGGATTGACCTGGGCAAAACCAGTGGTGTCAAAGAAATCATACATAAGATACCCCATGGGGGAATAGTTTATAGTAGGGCAAGAAGAAATACTCAATCCCGGAAAAGTATCAGGGATAGAACTTATATCATCAGGCTTTTTAAAATCGTATGTGAGATTGGTATCACCTGAAAAAACAATCTGAGCAGTTAAGTAAGTCTGCAAAAACAGTATCATTAAAAATAAAATGGAGATCTGTTTCAATTAAGGTTGGATTGATGTCCTGTAAATATAGAAAGTTAGTGCATGCGACCGTATTTGGTCTTTAATAAATTCTTCCTTAAAGGAAGACCAATTTTAGAAAGGGAATTTATCTGTGTACTTCACGCAGAAAGAGCAGAGTTATCAGAAAAAACCTCGGCACTCAGCACCCAGCACTAAAATTACTTAATCACTTCAAAAATCCTTCTCATTACATTTTCCACCATTGCATCGCAGTAAATCAGATTGAATTCGAAAATATCACTTGCTGTATAAGATTTCTCTACTTCTTTACGTAACATCATCTTCGCCCTGTTTAAACGGACTTTAACATTGTTCTCTGAAATATTTAATGCTTCTGAAGTTTCTTTAACACTGAGCTGATTCATCTCACGTAAGGAAAAAACCATTCGGTAATCATGAGGAACCTGCTGCAATGCTTTTTCAATTACAAAACTCAATTCCTTATTCATAACTGTTTTATTAGTGTCAGCATATTCCTTATTGGCAAACAACGGAACAGATTTATCATCGATTTCAGTGGATATCTCATTTTTATAACTTGATTTCTGCAGTTTCTTATAGCAGTTGCTCAACATAATCTTTATGATCCATGTTTTAAAAGACGAGCGATTTTCGAAGGAGGAAAGATTTATATATGCATTGATAAAAGTATCCTGCATTAAATCCTGCGTATCCTCATGATTGAAATTATAAGATCTTCCTACTCTATATAAAAACGGATTGTTTCTGCGGATGAGAATTTCGAATAATGCAACTTCACCTTCAACTATCTTTTGAATGATCTGTAAGTCGGTGTACTGTTCTTTTTCTTTCATTAATTATTTCTGATAATCACGAAATATATTTTGCAATTCTTGCCATTGAAAATGCACCAATAGCCATTACAAGATCACGCACTGCAACATCTAAATAATGTCCGCTTGCCAGCAAAGTAAGTGCAATTAATGTTAACCATGCAGCAACTATCAATCCTCCAACAGCAGGTTTTCTCAACACAATAATACCAGCAACAATTTCAATCACCCCAACTATCATCATAAATGCATGTGGTGTAAATGGCATCATACTTACCAGGCCCGCATGCAGATATTGTTCCCAGTTCGTGAGTAGATTGGTGAATTTATCCAACCCTGCTACAATGGGCACGATACAGAAAGTGAGTTTTAATAAATTGAAGATGGGCTTAATTGCGTGATTGAGCTGTGTGTTTTCCATTCGTCTAAATTTAAATTGATTTGTTTTTAACAGGTATACAAATCATTAGAGCTGGTATGTTCCGGAATGGTTACAAAGGGATTAATGACCATTGACAGTTGACCATTGACGATTGCTTGTCAAGTGCTGCTCCGGGAAATAATTTTAATAGCTCATGAAAAACCTTGCAGAAGGAAAAACCGTACATCTTTTAATCTATGCAATATCTAAAATTTCGGTTTTACTTTATATTCTTCTTCTCCATTTCTGTTTGTTATGGCCAGGAAATTAATACTTCATCTGTTTCAAGAAATATTAATGGTGATGGTTATTTCCGGTTGAATTATGAAAATGATTTTTTTACTGCAACCGATTTTTATTATTCGCAGGGAATAGGACTTGAGTTGGTGCATCCAATATTAAGAAAAATAATTCCTCTAAAAATGCTCTTGCATTTAGATTCCGGTGAAATTAAATACGGACTTTCTCTTGAACATGATGCTTACACACCAACAAGTATTCGTCACGAAGAAATACTTCAGAACGATCATCCTTATGCTGCAACTTTAATGTTACGGATGTTTACGATCTCAACAAATAACGAAAAGAAAAAACGTATTACATCCGGAATTACTTTGGGAGTTATCGGTCCATCTGCAGGTGGTGAAGAAATGCAGAAAGGAATACATGATGCGCTGGATAACATTACACCGTTGGGCTGGCAAAATCAGGTGAGCAATGATGTTGTTTTAAATTATCGGTTTCATTATGAAAGAAAACTATTATCAGTAAAAAATTATTTTCTTCTCAACGGAAATGCAACGATAAATGCAGGAACATTAAAAGATAATGCAGGTGCCGGATTAAGTATTATGATTGGAAGTTTTCAATCTCCGTTTGCTATAACTAACGATGATTCTCATAAGCACAGAAATTTTCAAATTTATATGTATGTAAATCCTGAAGTAAAATGTATTGGGTATGATGCTGTTTTACAAGGTGGATTGTTTAATCGTGATTCTCCTTATGTTATTTCTGCGGATAAAATTTCAAGAATAACTTTTCAGGGTGATGCAGGAGTCGTAATCAACATAAAGCAAATTTACCTGGAATATTTTCAATCTTATTTAACGAAAGAATTCACAGAGGGAAAAGAGCATCGTTGGGGAGGAATACGGATTGGAACAGCATTTTAAACAATAGTTATTCAATAAATTTTCTGATTGCTTCATTTTTCAATTTTGAAAAGGGGATTTTTTATTATACTTTTATCATTCTAAACCATTTTCTATGCGCATCACTACAAAAAGAATAGCCTTTGCTTCACTTGCCTGTATACTGGTATTGATGATGCAGTCTTTCAGTTATCAGAAACCGGATGATGATAAAGAAGAGAAGCCGACAAATCTGAAGATTTTACCAAAAAATATTTCAGAGGAAGAACTTCATCAGGTGATGCGCGGTTATTCAAAATCACTTGGAGTACGTTGTAACTTCTGTCATGTTTCTACAGGCGAAGGAAAGGAGGCGGTGTACGATTTTGCGTCGGATAGTAAGCATACAAAAATAGTTGCGCGTGATATGATGCGAATGACTGCAAGTATTAATAAGAAGTATATCAGTAAAATTGACGGAGGAAAACTGGAGCGCATTAGTTGCGTTACTTGTCATATGGGAAAAACTGTTCCTACGATAAGTACGGATTCACTACCGAAGAAGGAAAAGCCTGTTATGAGTACTGATTCACTTCAGAGGAAGTAGTGAGTTCGGAGTTCGGAGTTCGGAGTTTGGAGTTTGGAGTTTGGATATAATTTTACGACGCGAAATTATATATAATCACTCGTTCCGGCGTCTTCGCCGGAATGCTTGAAAGAGGATTATTTTGAAATGATTGCGGCGTCCTCGCCGGAGTAAAATCATCAATCAAAAAAATCATATTTCCAGCCATGAGTCTGGATGAATGTATTTTCAATCATATATAATTTTTTGAAGGGGATTCCGGCGATGACGCCGGAACCAGTGACGATTTAATTCAATTAAGCATTGTCACAGTTTAACAACCTTTTCCGTTTGTAATTTCCCAGAGCTGCTTCTTAAGGAGATGATATAAATTCCTGCAGCATTTTTTCTCATGTCAATATGATGTGATGTAGATGATGTTACTGTTGAAGTATAAATTTTATCACCATTCATATTGTAAATTTCAAGGGTTGCATCCGGAATAGATTTTAAAAAATTAAGGATAAGATTATCATTAACAGGATTTGTACAATTGAAATATTTATTCTTTTGTTCTTTGTTTGATGATACAGATGTTGGGAGAGGAAGATCGGCCGTCCATATTCCACGGCCGTAAGTAAATATAAATAATTTCCTGTCGCTTTGCCGTAATCTCAGATCCTGAACAATCACAGGAGGAAGGCTGGTTTCTCTCGTCCATGTAGTACCACCATTTGCAGTTATATATAATCCGCTCGCAAATGCTCCAATCATCAATTGCGGATTGTCAGGATCAATAATTAAATCCTGGAAGGTTCGTCCTGCAGGAAGATTGCCTGAAATATCCATCCACAAAGGAGATGCTGCAAATACATTATCACATAGTAAAAGGTCTCCGCAAAGAGTAGTTACTTCTACCATTGAATCATTTTCCAACGCTGCATGAATACGATACACAGAACATGGAAAAGGTATTTTGAATTCCTGTCCGGGCGAAGATGTGATTGCATGCGGGATTACTACAAGAGAAGAATCGTAACCATAGTAAGCTGTTGGATCTGCTCCATTGGAAACATCAAAAGCATTTACAAAATCGAAGTTATAAGTTGATGTTAAGGGAACCCAGTTGTCTCCACGATCAACAGAACGCCATACACGTATTCCTGTTGGATAAAAAAGAACATCACTGTTATCATCTAAAACTTTCAGGTTATCCACTCCCATATTATCATCTATATATCCATCACCATTTGCATCCATCTGATTATATATATTTATGGATGAGCTTACACTATTGAGGTAGATATTGGTATCTCTTTTTAATCCGTTGGATGCAGGATTGGTATTGTAGTATGCTACTTTGGGATCCTGCTTATGAGAAAAACAGCAGCTTCCATCACCTCCATATATAAAATGAAATAATCCGGTGCTGTCAATAAACTTTGTACCCAGATCCTGGAAGCCTGCAATAAATGCATTTCCTGAAGGGAGATAATCCCCAAAGTAACATTGCTGATTATAATACGTGGTATCACGTGGATTCCAGTTTAAATTCAATGCAGCACCCACATTAAATGAAGTTACACCGAAATCACTTTGTGCCCAGACACGCGAAGGATTCAGCGGATTAAATACCATGGTCCAGTAATCTGCACCGGTTGTAAGTGCAGATGATGAGGTAAGTCCGCCATCAGTGGAATAGCGCAAAGCAACTCCTCCAAAATATATAAAGTCAGGTTGATCGGGAACTACATAAATCAGGTTGGTAAAATAATCACTGGCAATAGTGTCCCTGCTTACCCAGTTATATCCACCATCAATAGATTTATAAAGCATGGTTGATGGTGCTGCTGTAATCATTGCATAAACTATATCAGGATCAGACTGACAGTAATCAACTGAAAACTCACCAACAGTTGCAGGAAGTCCATTGTTTGTTGATACAAAAGTTCCGCTATCACCTGTTAGAGATTGATAAGCACCTGTGTTAACAGTATAAAGCACACGTCCGGAAGGAAAAATTTTTAAGTCGAATATATATGATGAAGGATAGAGCGGAGAAACTCTTTTAAAGGAGTTGCCATTATCTGTTGAACGGTATACAGCATTCTGAGGTCCGGGAAAGCCGCTTATATATAAAGTATTACTATCAACGGGTGAACAGACAATCTTGCGCACATGCATGCTGATAGGCGTTGGTGCAGGCAGGTAATGAAAGGTGAGCCCGCCATCTGTACTCCGTAAAAGATCTATTGTCTGGGCACCGGTAGAATCTTTTAAATCAGTGAGGGTGCTGTAATATATATATTGCGGACGAAGTGGGTTTTGCGCAAGACAAATTACATTCATCGGGTAGAAATTGTCCTGTATAGGTTGCCAGTGTGAACCATTATCCCAACTGTTCCACAATCCACCTGTTGCAGCTCCCGCAATTAAGTGATTGGTGTCTGCTTTGTCAATAATAAGACAGGTTGTTCGACCTGCGTAATTTTTTATACCTATGTTGGTGTAATTGCTCAGGATTTGCGATGCCGGAAGATTTAATAAATCAAGACCATCAAGCGTTGTCAGCTGGTGGCCTTCTTCTTTTTCGATGGAAAGGTATTCTTCTCCTTCTTCAAATTCCGAAAGTTTCTTATTCGTTTTCTCCGTGCAGGAAAAAGCGAATATGAATAAGGAAGTAAAAAAGAAATATTTTAAAAGGCTGAAGTAAAATTGCATATAGCTTTGGTACTGTGAATATCAAAGATAGTATTTTACGTCAGATTAAAAAGAGGAAATTCAAACAGGATAAGGCACTACTTCTTTCTTAACTTCATGTAAATGGCAACTACCACTACAGCAATACCAAGATAAACCCACCACAATGCCGGCATATATTTATTTTTTTTTGTTTGATTAAGGAGGAGAAATATTTGTGCCAGCAGGAAAGTGGTTAGTAATGAGTAGCTGGTACCTGGTAGTTAGTATTTAGTAAAATACACTTCATCACTTAGCTTCATCATTCACTATTCCCTGTTAGATATCCGATATTCAATCCAGAGAAAAATGTACTTCATTACTTAGTTACTTTATTACATAATCACTAACTTCATTTAATCATCATTTAATTTGGAAATATTTTTTTTATAATCCCATCCACCATAACTTTTAGTCCAGCCATTGGTTTTGTAACGGTAGAAGAAATGTAACATTAATCCCATTACTAAAACAATTGCTAAGATAATCCAGAATGAATGACTGTCGTGGAAGAAATAAATAAATGATAGAAGTAAAATATATTTCAATATCCTTAACCAGATCGGTTGTGCATGTTTTGAAAAGGCAACTTCAACTTCACGTTTTAAGAGTGTGGTGAATTTCATTTTATTTTAATAAAAAAATATGTTGTAAAATTAAGTGATATTGGCAAGCTTTGCTAATGTTAAACACATATAAAAAAAAATATCAAGACTTGTTTGAAGGCGCTGCCAATAGCAAAAAAACCCCACTTAAAGGCGAGGTTTCTAAAATGAAAACTGCTACAACTATTTTTAATTTTCTATAATAAGTCTCCGAACTATTTTATCCTTCGTAGCTTTTTCAAGCGAAGAAGGAATCACTCCGTATTCAAGGCTTGCAAACTAGTTTGCAAAATGAAAATTAATACAACTGATTTTAATTTTTTTTACTCCGAACTATTTTATCCTTCGTAGCTTTTTCAAGCGAAGAAGGAATCA
>JBDTVD010000158.1:0-7899 GCA_040007375.1 Bacteroidota bacterium
TCCCTATTCCCTATTCCCTATTCCCTATTCCCTATTCCCTATTCCCTATTCCCTAAACCCTAGTCCCTAGTCCCTAATGCCTGATCACAAAATCCTGCCTGCTTAATTCCGGATTCAAAAATACAATTCCAAGCATAAAGAGGTCAACCGTTACTCTTGTTTTTTTGTGGGATTTAATTAATTCCCAGGCTTCCTGCATATCATCGCTCCAGTTAATGTCATCAAACACGAATATAGTGTGGTTGTGTGACTTACCAAGACATTGTTCAAAGTATTCCAGCGTTGGTTTCTTTTTATGATTACCATCAATAAAAGCATAATCAAGTTGTGGCATTTTATCCAGAACCACAGGCAACATTTTATCAAATGAACCCTGCACAATATGGATATTGGAAATACCAGTTGATTTAACAACTTCTCCTGCAATTTCTGCAATGGACTTACTTCCTTCAATTGTATAAAGTTTACCATCAGGATTTCCTGCTGCCTGGTAGAGTGCACTAATGCCGAAGGATGTTCCCAGCTCCAGCATATTCAACGGACGATAATGATTAACTATCTTATAAAGTAATGATCCATAACGTGCCGGTTTTGCTGATGATTTTACTATTGATGAAACTTTTCTTTGCTGATGAATCACTCCGTAGATGCCTGCGCCATAATCTTCAACAGCAATTAAACTGTGATTTTTTTTTAACAGATTACGTTGTTGTTCAATCACTGCAAAAACAGGTTCTTCTTTTTTTGAATTGATAATTTTATCAACCAGGAAATATATAAAAGGGGAGTGAACAGAATGTCTGTTGCCTGCAGTAAAATAATAGTTTAAATACCGTAGTGCAAAAGCAGCATTCATTTTTCTGTCTTCGGTTTAATTACTAAAGAAAGTATGGTGCTTAATGCAAGAATTGCAGCTACAATGGCTAATGTCCAACCGGTATCCATTACGAATTTTTCAGAAGCCAGCATCTTCAAACCTACGAAAGACAGAATCAGTGCAAGCCCATATTTTAAAAAACGGAAGAGATGCATCATCCCTGAAAGTGCAAAATATATAGAGCGCAAACCAAGTATTGCAAAAATGTTGGAAGTGTAAACAATAAAAGTATCGCTGCTTACTGCAAGTACTGCGGGAATAGAATCCAGTGCAAATACAACATCGGTAATATTGATTACCATAAGCACAAGAAATAATGGCGTGAAGAAAAATTTTCCATTTATCCTGGTAAAGAAATTATGGCCATCATAATCATCGGAAATGGGAAACACTTTCCGGCAGAGTTTCACAGTGAAATTTTCCGACAGATCATGATGTTCGTTCTCTTTGTGAAAAAACATTTTGATACCAGTATAAACCAGTATTGCGCCGAATATATATATCATCCAGTTAAATGCATTAAACAACGCAACTCCTGTTATGATAAAAAATCCACGTAATACCAGAGCAACAAGTATTCCCCAGAATAACACTCGGTGTTCATATTTTTTCGGAACATTAAAATAAGAGAAGATGACTATGAACACAAAAAGGTTGTCAACACTTAATGACATTTCAATGATGTAGCCTGTAAAAAACTCCATCGCTTTCACCTGTCCTTTCCAGAAATAAACTACCACGTTAAAAATCAGGGCCAGACTTACCCACAATGCAATCCATTTTGCTGATTGTTTTAATGTGATGACAGTTTCTTTTTTCTGGAATACACCCAGATCGAGTGCCAGCATCAGAAGAATGAATGAATTAAAAGCGATCCAGAATACCAAATTGTTATGCGTTTTTGAATTTGCGAAATTAGGTTAATTAAACCTGCTGCAGTATTATTGACTGCTGATTAATTAACATGAACTATTTGGCTCATCTATTTCTTTCAGGGCCTGATGAAGATATCATCTTCGGAAATTTTATTGCAGATCATATTAAAGGAAATCATTTACAGCATCTCACGGATGAAGTTAAGAATGGAATCCGTCTGCATCGCGCTATTGATACATTTACTGACAGCCATCCTGTTACTTTAACAGGAAAGATCCGGTTAAGAGAGTATGTAAATAAATATGCCCCTGTTGCGCTGGATATTATTTATGATCATTACCTGGCGAAAAACTGGCTGCATTTTTCTGATGAAGAGTTACCTGTTTTCCTGGAGCGTTCGTACCGGATACTGGATGGAAGAAAAGCAGAGATGCCGGAGAAAGCACAGTATATGTACACTTATATGCGACGTGATAACTGGCTGGGAAATTATATACATCCTGAAGGAATACTCAGAGCATTGACAGGACTGTCACGCAGAACAACATTTGAATCTCATCTTGAAAAGGGCTTTGATGCGATGATGAAAGATTATAATTTGTTTGATGAGGAATTTAAATTGTTTTTTCCTGAACTTCAGGAGCATGCAAAAGATTTTCTTGCAAGTATAAAAAGTTAATATCAATTAAGATTTACTTTAAAAAACTTTTTTATCTGCTCTTCATTATCTGTTATAACTTGAATTATATATACTCCCTGTTCATAGCTTAAAACCGGGATTTCATATTCAAGATATGGTGCAGATATATCACTATATGGAAATGCCTGTGTTAAAAAGATATGACCAAAAATATCATATATAGTAACTGTCAAATTTCCTGCATTAACTTTTTTTACTTTTAATTTTAGAATATCTGTAACCTGGTTAGGAGATATATCAAAATCAAAATTAGTACAAGGTCTATCATTAAAAGTTAAATAGGTTAATGCATATTGATTATAAGCGAAGCATTCATTTCTATAGGTATTTCCATCACAACCACAAACAGGTTTGTAAAGATCATAACAATGGAATGTTATATCTACTACTTTCAGTGGATCTGTACAAGGATAGCCTGTTGATTGTGCATTACTGGGAGATACGGCATTCAAATAAAAAATTAATATAAGTAGTAACTGTTTCATCATTCTATTTTAAAAAAACTACTGATTAAATTAAAATTACATACCATCTTCAATTAAACATTCTTCTCAGCCTCACCCTTAATCCCTCTCCGCGGGAGAGGGAAACAAAATTTCATTTAGTCTTGATACTTGTGTCTTGATACTTGTGTCTTGATACTACTTTAAATTTCTCAATCTTCGATTAAACATTTTTCTCAGCCTCACCCTTAATCCCTCTCCACGGGAGAGGGAAACAAAATTTATTTAGTCTTGATACTTGTATCTTGTATCTTGATACTTGTGTCTTGATACTACTTTAAATTTCTCAATCTTCTATTAAACATTTTTCTTAGCCTCACCCTTAATCCCTCTCCATGGGAGTAGGAAACAAAATTTATTTAGTCTTGATACTTGTATCTTGTATCTTCTGTCTTCCGTCTTCCGTCTTCTGTCTTCTGTCTTCTGTCTTCTGTCTTCCGTCTTGATACTAATCTTATCCAATAATCTGTGCCGAAGCATACTCCCTGTTCATGCGTGCAATATTTTCCAGTGATATTCCTTTCGGGCATTCCACTTCACAGGCTCCGGTATTGGTACAATTTCCGAAACCTTCTTCATCCATCTGGTTCACCATATTAATAACACGCGCTTGTCTTTCTATCTGTCCTTGTGGAAGCAATGCCAGCTGTGAAATTTTTGCAGAAACAAATAACATAGCAGAAGAATTTTTGCAGGTTGCAACACAAGCACCACAACCTATGCAAGCTGCTGCATCAAACGCTGCATCAGCATCAGGCTTAGGAATCGCAATTGCATTTGCATCAACAGCATTACCTGTATTTATTGATACAAATCCTCCTGCTGAAATAATTCTGTCGAAAGAAGAACGGTCAACAACAAGATCTTTAATTACAGGAAATGCTTTTGCTCTCCATGGTTCAATTACAATGGTATCACCATCTTTAAAAGAACGCATATGAAGCTGACATGTTGTGATAGCTTCTTTAGGGCCATGCGCACGTCCGTTGATGAACATGCTGCACGCACCGCAGATTCCTTCCCTGCAATCATGATCAAATGCAACAGGATCATCTCCTTTATTAATGAGCTGCTCATTGAGCACATCTATCATTTCCAGGAATGACATATCAGGGGAGATGTCGCTTACTTTATATTCCGCCAGTTTACCAGCATCAGTTGAATTTTTCTGACGCCAGATTTTTAAAGTTAATTTCATTGTTCCGCTCATAATGATTTCTTTGTGTTCAGGCATTAGTGGCTAGGGACCAGGGATTAGTGAATTTTGTTAGTTAATGATTTAATAAGAGATGCAAGCATTTTACTTTCTTCTTCAAGAAGCACCTTTAATTTTTGAATAGCGCTTTCTGTGGTAAGTTCTAATTCTTTTGCGAGAAACATTCCTGATTCAACTTCATATAATGTTGCCCGCGATGTTACCAGATAGTTTACGTAACTTTTTGTAGTATGTCTTCCATATCCCTCTGCAATATTTAAGGAGATCGAATTGGAAGCCCGTCGTATCTGATTCGTCAAGCCAAATAATTCTTCTGAAGGAAACATTTTAGTTATTTTATAAACTTCTACTGATATTTGAATTGCTTTTTGCCAGACTAAGAGATCTCTGTATGATTTAATACTTGTCATAATGTTAGTTTTTAGGTTATGAACTTCCTGGTCCCAGCCACTAAGCATTAATTTATTTTTACATTTTACATGCACTAATGCCTAAACCCTGGTCACTAGTGCCTTATATATTATTTATAATTCCGTGCCGAAGGATGAATCACCTCATACACCAATTCTTCCTTATGCAACTTCGGTTCTCCGCCAGTATATTCCCATGCACCAACAAACATAAACTGTTCATCCTGACGCAATGCTTCTCCTTCTTCTGTTTGATATTCTTCACGGAAATGTCCGCCGCAACTTTCATTTCTTTGTAATGCATCTCTGCACATCAGTTCTCCTAATTCAATAAAGTCAGCAACACGTCCTGCCTTCTCCAGCTCCGGATTAAATTCATCAGCACTTCCCGGAACACGAAGGTCACTCCAGAATTCTTCTTTCAGTTTTTTTATTTCTGAAATTGCTTCTGTTAATCCTTTTGCATTACGTGCCATTCCGCATTTGTCCCACATAATTTTGCCAAGACGTTTATGAAAATGATCAACAGACTTTGTTCCTTTTATTGCAAAGAATTTATCAATCAATGATTGCACATTTTTTTCTGCTTCAACAAAAGAAGGATGATCTGTCGGAATTGCTTTTACACTAATTTCTTTGGAAAGATATGCGCCAATAGTATAAGGAATTACAAAATATCCATCCGCTAATCCCTGCATCAATGCAGAAGCACCTAATCTGTTTGCACCATGATCGCTAAAGTTTGCTTCACCCAATGCATACATGCCTGGTACATTCGTCATCAGATTATAATCCACCCACAAACCACCCATTGTATAATGTACTGCAGGATAAATACGCATTGGTGTTTCATAAGGATTTTCTCCGGTGATCTGCTGATACATATCAAACAGATTTCCGTATTTTTCTTTCACCACATCTTTTCCCATCTGCAATATTTCGGCTTCTGACGGATGATGCATTCCTTTTTTATTTGCTTCCACATGTCCGTAACGTTTCATGTTAAAAGTGAAGTCGAGATATACAGCCATCTTGGAAGCACCAACACCGTAACCTGCATCACATCTTTCTTTTGCTGCACGTGATGCTACATCACGAGGAACCAGATTTCCAAAAGCAGGATAACGGCGCTCTAAATAATAATCACGTTCGTCTTCCGGAATGTCAACAGGTTTCCGTTGATCATCTTTTTTCTTCGGCACCCATATTCTTCCATCGTTACGTAATGATTCACTCATCAAAGTTAACTTCGACTGATGATCACCACTAACAGGAATACATGTTGGATGTATTTGTGTGAAACAGGGATTTGCAAAATAAGCTCCCTTCTTATGTGCTTTCCATGCTGCAGTAACGTTGCTTCCCATTGCATTTGTAGAAAGATAAAAAACGTTGCCATAACCACCAGTGCATAATAATACTGCATGACCAAAATGACGTTCTAATTTTCCGGTGATGAGATCGCGTGCAATGATGCCACGTGCTTTACCTTCAACCATAACTATCTCCAGCATTTCATGACGTGAATACATTTGTACAGTTCCCATTCCAACCTGGCGTTGTAAACTGCTGTATGCTCCAAGTAACAACTGTTGTCCGGTTTGACCGGCAGCATAAAATGTACGTTGCACCTGTGTTCCACCGAAAGAACGGTTGCTTAATAATCCACCGTATTCACGTGCAAGAGGAACACCTTGTGCAACACATTGATCAATGATATTTGCACTTACTTCTGCAAGACGATATACATTGGATTCGCGTGCACGGTA
The DNA here is from genome assembly GCA_040007375.1 of Bacteroidota bacterium. Taxonomy (GTDB): domain Bacteria; phylum Bacteroidota; class Bacteroidia; order AKYH767-A; family OLB10; genus JANOXC01. The sequence goes on from JBDTVD010000158.1 coordinate 6,352, forward strand.
ATCACCGCCTTTAATAGTATCATAAAATAAACGGTAAACACTGTCACCATCATTTTGATAATTTTTAGCAGCATTAATTCCACCCTGTGCAGCAATTGAATGAGCACGACGCGGAGAATCCTGGAAACAAAAACATTTTACTTTATAACCCAGCTCCGCCAGAGATGCTGCAGCAGAAGCACCGGCAAGACCGGAACCCACTACAACAATTTCAATGTTACGTTTATTGGCAGGGTTAACCAGTGAAACGGAGGATTTAAACTTCACCCATTTTTCTTCGAGCTTACCTTCGGGAATGTTGGAATTCATAAGTATCAAGTATCAAGTATCAAGTATCAAGTATCAAGACAGAAGTCTCTGTACGTGATGTGTTGTTATATATTTAATGAGCGTTGCAATCCTATAATCATCTTTTGAACTTCCCGAACCTGTGAAGATATATTCTCATGCTGAGGATCTGTTATCATATTAAGTCGACAGGCAATTATTAACTGAGTTTCTAATTCAAATGAAGAGGCTAAGGCATTGGATAAAAAAGAATAAAAATCTTTAGGAGTTTTGCGTCCCGTGCCCTCCGCAATATTTGAAGGAATCGAAACACTACATCGCCTTATCTGACTGGTTAATCCAAATTTTTCTTCTGCCGGAAAGCCCATAGATATCCTATAGATTTCCAGTGAAAGTTCTACTGATTTGTTCCATACTTTTAATTCTTTGAAGTTGTGCATTATATTTAAGTTTTAGGTTAGCAGCAAACTTAAATCCGCATTCATTCTCCTGACCGAAATCAAGGTCTTGATACTTGATACTTGTGTCTTGATACTCAAACATCATATTCTTACTTAATAATTCCACTGTACATGGCAATAGGCATTAATGCGAATATTACAGGAACAATGATTGAGAATGCAAATCCCACCTTCTTTATAAACGGCATATACTTCGGATGATTCCATCCCATTGTTTGAAATGCTGATTGAAAACCATGCATAAGATGGTAAGAAAGAGAGAACATCGCAGCAACATAAAATATCACCACCCATAGCTGACTGAATACTTCTTTCATCTCCCCGAACAGCGTTTCTTTACCACTTGTTATTTCATCTGTAAATCTGCTTACCACCCAGAAATGTCTTAAGTGAATAATCAGGAACATTAATATAAGTGTTCCCAGCAAACCCATTGAACGGCTGTACCATTTACTGTTTGCCTGGCCATTGTATGCAGCATATTGAACAGGTCGTGCTTTACGATTTTGAAGTGTTAGTGCCAGAGATTGTAATATGTGGAGAATAATTCCTGCAAAAAGCACTATTTCCATTGTTCTTATAAAAATATTGGTGGCAAAGATCTCCGCTATTTCGTTGAACAACTCACCTCCATCATTCACAAAAATGCAGGCATTTACACTTACATGAACAACAAGAAATGTGATGAGAAACAGACCTGTAACTCCCATTACGAACTTGCGCCCAATGGAGGATTTTAAGAGTGATTTTGCTGCCATATGTGTTTGAGAAGGAATTAAATTTTTAACGCTTTAACCCA
>JBDTVD010000159.1:0-7865 GCA_040007375.1 Bacteroidota bacterium
AATAAAAATGAGGTCTGTTTTGAGAATACTGCCAAGCTGCCTACCAAACAGGCAGGCGGTCAACTGTCAACTGTCAACTGTCAGTTGATCTTTGGAAGCGATGGAGCGTACTCCGCTGCAAGGCTGGCCCATCAACTGCAGCACGATCGTTTTGAATACCATCAATCCTATATCGACTTTGGATATAAAGAACTGAACATTCCTGCAGCAAACGATGGCAGCTTCGTTATGGAAAAACATGCGCTGCATATTTGGCCACGCGGCAATTATATGCTCATCGCATTGCCCAACATGAATGGAAGTTTTACCTGTACGCTTTTCTTTCCTTTTGAAGGCGATCCTTCTTTTAAAACCCTGGACAACAAAGAAAAATTAACTGCTTTTTTTGAAAACACTTTCACAGATGCAATAAGGTTAATGCCCACACTCGTGGACGATTTTTTCAGCAATCCAACTTCATCGCTTGTAACAGTTAAATGTTTTCCCTGGATCAGGAATGATCAGTTTGCGTTGATCGGTGATGCTGCCCATGCGATCGTTCCTTTTTTTGGCCAGGGAATGAATTGTGGCTTCGAAGATTGTTCAGTTTTAAATGCATTGATCGATGAACACAATGAAGACTGGAATTTGATCCTGGCAAATTACCAGCAACAGCGCAAACCGGATGCAGATGCCATTGCAGAGCTTGCACTTAATAATTTTATCGAGATGCGGGATAAGGTAGGCGATCCGAAATTTTTGTTGCAGAAAAAAATCGAAGCAGCATTCAGCAGTAAACATCCGCATCTTTGGACACCTTCTTATGTGCAGGTAACATTCAGTCCACAAATCAGGTACAGCGACGCCTTAAAGAACAGCAGCAGGCAGGAAGCCATCATGCAAAAGATAATGGCGTTGCCCGGCATTGAAGGCATTTGGCAAACCGAAGAGCTAGAAATGATCATGCTGGATATGATACAACCACAGACGAGTTGATAATATTGAAAGGTTGATGAAAGTTCGTTGTTTGGTGATACACCAGGAATAGTTTTTAAAATACTTTCAAAATTCTCACTGGGACTTGGAATAGCATGCAGTGCACGTGCATCAATTAGAAGCATCTTCTCACGGTTTCTAACCTCAACAACGTTAACCGTCGTCATCTCTATAGCGCTGGTTTTAAGATAACGGTTTATGGTTAATACTTCACCATCTTTTAAATCAAGATCAACATCTTCGCGAGTTCCAAAAAGATAATAAGTAAGTGTGATTTTGCCTGAAGGAACATGTATTTCATAATTCCCTGATGCATTGGTTATAGCAGAAATCATAGAACCTTTCATAGCAATAGTAACTGCATCCAAAGGTTTTCCAATACTATCGCGCACAATACCTTTAACGGTGGCTGTTTGGGCTATAGAAGAAGAATGAACTACCGAAAGGATTATGAAAATAAGAATTGAAATCCTTAGCTGGTTTTTTTGCATAAACAGAGTGGGAGGTATGTGTTAATCTTTTTTCTTAAACGCGCCTTCCTTCCATGCTTTAATAAATTGCGCCCAGGCTAAAGGATTAAATAAATTACTTGTAGGATATTGTCCGGCAGTATAAAGACGACTCTGCTGCTGTTGCATGGCATATTTATAATTTATACTTCCATCATAAGGAACACCATCTTTCACTTCTTTCAATTCCGCCAGTTCCAGATTTCTTTCTGCACGTGCGAGATCATTGTCAGGAACCTGCAACTCCAGGAATGCACGTCTGAATTCTTCTTTTGAAGGCCAGGGAAAAATTACAGTTTCCTTAAGCGTTAATGTATCTCTCACAAGCACCTGAATTAATGAATATCTCTTATCCATTAATGAATCAGGAATTATATACTGACCTTTTTTATAACCGAGATATGCAAACTCCACTGTATCACCTTTAATTGCTACAAACGAAAAAAAACCATAAAAGTCAGTAACAGTTCCACGGTTAGTATTCCTGATCATCACACTGGCAAACGGAACAGGCTGTAAACTATCACTGGCAACAACCACACCTGAAAACTGAACCAGTTTATCATTGGATTGTGCATAAAGTTGAAAGGAAATCAGCAGTATAGCCAGGACTAAAATCAGGCTTCTTTTCATTGCAGCGAAAGTATTTATATTATTAATTGGTTTGATACTGAAAACGCAAACTAATCGTTTTTATTAGACTGATATTGAAAGTAAAATTACAAACAATCCAAAACATCATTTCATTGCGTTAATTAGAGATAGTTGATAAAAAAAACAAAACACAAATTATGAATTGATTTTAAAGCATTTGGTGGCATAAAATTTGAAGTTTACGTTGTCCCCTTACAAGCCAAAACTAAAATGAGACAATTAAAAATTACTCAAAGTATTACCAATCGCGAAAGCGCTTCCCTGGAAAAATATTTGCAGGACATTGGTAAAGAAGCAATGATCACACCTCAACAAGAGGTTATACTGGCACAACAAATCAGAAATGGAGATAAACAAGCACTGGATAAGCTAACCCGTGCAAATCTTCGTTTCGTGGTTTCCGTATCAAAACAATATCAAAACCAGGGCTTGAGTTTACCTGATTTAATAAATGAAGGTAATCTCGGACTAATAAAAGCAGCCCAGCGCTTTGATGAAACTAAAGGCTTTAAATTTATTTCCTATGCAGTTTGGTGGATCCGTCAAAGCATACTTCAGGCAATTGCAGAACAATCAAGAATGGTGAGATTGCCGTTAAACCAGATTGGAGCAATGAACAAAGTGCGAAAAGCGTTCAGTAAACTGGAGCAGGAATATCAGAGAGAACCGAGTCCGGAAGAAATATCAGAGGTTATAGAACTTAGTTCAAATCAGGTTTCAGATGCATTAAGAAGCAGTGTAAAACCTGTATCAATGGATGCACCTTTTGATAATAATGAAGACAATAACACATTGCTTGATGTACTTGAAAATGATGATTTTCCTTCTACAGATTCTACTTTGTTAACAGAATCATTACAGGAAGATATAAATAGATCATTAAGTACTTTATCAAAAAGAGAAGGTGATGTTATCAAATTATTTTTTGGAATCGGAACAAGACATAGTATGTCTCTTGAAGAAATCGGAACACAACTTAATCTGACAAGAGAAAGAGTCCGTCAGATAAAAGAAACTGCGATAAGAAGGCTAAAGCATAATTCAAGGAACAGACTTTTAAAAGCTTATTTATGATAAATTAGAAGTTTAATATTGATAAAGAGGGATTCTGATAGTACAGAGTCCCTCTTTTTTTATGTTAATTTAAATGGTGCTGTAATCCTGTTTTTTCCTGATACATTAACAAATCTAGAATTGATATACAACTCATCAGCATGCATATTTTCCAATATATAATAGGGCTGATCAAATGTGACAAGTTTTTTGTTATAATCAAGACTTGTCAGAACAATTGGAATTCCGGATTTTTTAGCAATGAAGTAAAAACCTGTTTTCCATTTTACAACATTACTTCTTGTACCTTCCGGAGTAATTGCTAAAACAAAAAAATCATTTACATTGATCAGATTAACAACCTGGTCAACTACATTATGAGCACTTTTTCTATCGACAGGATAGCCTCCAAGACGCCGGAATAACCAGCCAAATGGCCAATTGAATAACTGCCTTTTTCCAAGATAACCTGATTTAAATTTGCAAATACGTCGTACGAAAAGACCAATTATAAAATCCCAGTTACTGGTATGTGGCGCAACAATAATCAAATACTTATTCAGGTGTCTGGGTACGTCACCTTTTATTTTCCATTTCATTAACCTGAAAAAGATAAATTTACAGAGTGAGGTCATAAATTAACACTGGAGTGATACGAACTTATTTAAAAACCGAAAGGCTATTTTTCAATAGCCTTTTCGGTTTTTAAAACCTATGAAAAACCCTAACCTATTTATTAATCAGTAATAACAACTAAATACTTTGATGCTTTCCAGAAATTTTCAGGATCAGTGATTTGAATACTCTTTACTTTATTATTTTCTCTCTCAATTTTATAGGTGCCTGATGGATGCGTACTTGCCAGCTTTGCATTTTTTGAGTCGAGGTTAATAGTACTTGTCGCAGTATAATCAATTTGAGTAAATGCTTCTTTATTAAAATCAGGAACCATTGCTTTGCTCTTACCAATTCCAAGAAATCCACCTTGCTTAGCAAGTATTTTTTTATCACGCAACTGCTTATATGTACCAATACTATAATAAGCAGTATGAAGTTTAGTGGTCTTATCTGTAATTTCCTGGCTTTTGGCAGCAATATCCATTTTCATGGTGTCCATAGTAACCTGCATTGTGTTGATAGTTCCGTTCAAAGCAGTTACATGCTCATTTAATAAAACAAGATTCGAATCTTTTTCAGCAATCTGAATATTTAATCCTTTAATCAGGCTTTCAAGCTCCGTGATTTTAATATTACTTTTCTTAATTCTTGACTGGAGATTAGCAAGCTTCTTTTTGTTTTCAGATATAAGATCACGTATTGACTGGATGCTATTCTGTATTCTGGCTTTAACATCAGGTGACGCTTCAGGATCATTTGGATTACTTCTGCGAAGCATTTCTTCTTGCATAGTTAAACTATCAAGACTCATCTGGATGTTCATTATATCCGACATATAGCCGTTAATAGTAGAATCCTTAGTGTCAAACATGGAAAGAAGACTGTCTCTTTCATGCATCATTCTATCCACTTCGGCTTTATAATCCGGTCCACAACTAATAGCCATAGAAAGCAAAGTGAAAATTACAAGGGTTTGTTTCAGTGATTTAAACATAATTTATTTTAGTGTTTTTTGTATTCGTCAAATATATAACAAATTTCACCTAAATAAACTATCTATTCACCCATTTTTAAACATTGAAAAGTTGAAATATAATTTAAGAGTTTAGTTGTACGGTGTGTTATAACTCATAATAGTATAACACGAGATGATAAGTTCACTTGTCTTAAAATCAGCTAATTACATCCATGTTTTTAACTCAAAAATTCAAGACAATCAAAGTGTAGTTTTACAAGACCTAAAAGTAATCACCTTGTTTTTAACTGGTGGTATGGTTCTGAGGTAAGTGTAAATTGCTCCAAGGTCAGTTTCAGTCATACCGGATAATTTGGTCCAAGGCATCACAGTGTTTTTTTCATGTTCTTTCACAGGTATTTTAGCTTCTTCGAATGCCTTAAATTTTGCAATAAAGCCTTCTTTTGTCAAAGCACCTATACCGGTTTCCATATCAGGCGTAATATTAGCTGTAAAAATCTGGTCACCATTAGGAAGCTGGAAACGGAAACCACCTGCAAATTCCAATCCTTTAAGTAATTCACCTTTTTCTCTTTGTGAATGACATTCGATACAAGCAGCAGCATTTACCATGTATTTTCCATAAGCTAAAGTATCTCCTTTAGACGGTATTGCATCAATCATTGCTGCCGGAACCGGAATTGTATTGACAATAAGATTCATTGGAAAATCAAGAGATCTTTCCGGTACTGGATTTTCAATAGGTTTTAATGATCTTATATATGCAACAATACTATATATATCTTCTCTGGCCATTTCACGGTAATGGTTGAAAGGCATAAGTGGAAAAAGAGCCTGTCCCTTTTTTGTAATACCTGTTGTAATAACACGTATTAATTCTCCGTCAGTATAATTCCCAATTCCCGCGGGAGTTATATTCTTAGCAAATATTTTACCTGGAATTCCTGCAATAGGACCATCAAACATTTCTCCACCCTTTCCATATGATTCTTCTTTTATCGGGCCCGAGTAATAATTCCAATCACGTTCTGAATGGCAATCAACACACATTGTAACATGATGAACGAGATATTGACCTCTTTCAATTCTTTCAGGAGTACGTTCAATTTTTATTTCTGTGACAGGAATTTCAACGGGGAATTTTGATTTAAAATAAGCTAGTCCTGTACCCACGAGCACAATTATTATAACAACGATCGTAAGTAGTATTCGAACAAATTTTTTCATGGATATTTATTTTAGGTTTGATGATTAAATTTAAACTAGAATTAATAATCCGGCTAAAAGTTAAACAGGAAAATGCATCCATTATCACCTACAAAAATTCCGTCCCTGTTTGAATCAATTCTGATATCATTTATTTGATTCTCTTGTGCAAATATGATATTCTTAAATTTAATTCCGAAATTTTCAGAAAGAATACTGTTGGAAGAAGCTCCTGCTGCAATTATTGTTGAGGGAAGTGTTCCCGCAAAACAATTTAATTTATTACCACCTGTCCAGAAGGAACCTGGTTTAATTAATTCGTCCCAGCTTTTTCCATTCGTTGCCGACTGCATAAATCCGCCTGAATAACTACAGGTATAAAACCTATCATGTAAATAATGAACTGAAGTCCAGAATTGCGACATAGCATTCTGACTATGCCAGGTAATTCCGCCATCATTGGTATTATATATTGCACCATATCCAACGCAAACACCATTATTCTCATCACTAAAAGCAACTGATCTCATTTCATGATCAGTTTGAAAGAAAATCCAGTGATTACCAAAATCAGTACTTGTTCCAATGAAACCACGGCCGAAATCATTTCCACCGCACATATAAAGCTTGTTACCACCTGTGCACACACTTCTTATATCAGTAACATACTCCATCGAAATAGTACCTTGAATCCATACTTCATTCCACAATATTCCAAGACTATCTGATATATAAAGTTTGAAATGATCACCGGCAGCAAATAATTTGTTCTTAAACGTACAAACACTATTCAAACCGGATCCAAAATTATCATTTACAACATTCCACGTTTCGCCGTTATTTACTGAGCTTAATAAAACTCCTTTATTATTATTATTCTTACCCGTAATATAGAAAGCATTGCCGACTTGCATAACTGAAGTCAGATGTGCATTTGTTCCGGAATTTATTTTTCTACAGGATAAAGAAAGAGATTCCTTTTTACAACTGACTAAGGAAATGATCAGTGTAAATAAAAGAAAGCGAATTATAGAGTGAATAGAAATATAAGGAATAGACACAACCATAAAATATCAAGGTAATGCCAGAATGCCGCAAAAAGATCTATTCTGGATCCTTCAAACTTATTTGAAAAATAAACTAATGACTTTACAGGATCATTCCAAACATCAAAGGCTCTAATTGAAAGATAAAATTGCCATAATAATCCAGCACCGAGATGAAGAAAATGCAAACCGGAAATTATATATAAAAAAGCAACTCCAGCAGGACCGTTTATAAATAATCCTTTTTCATAAAGTTCTGACCAACCAATAATCTGCATAGAAGCAAACAGCAATGTCAATGCAAGAGTAAGAGTAAAAGATACCAGAAGCTTTTTGCTATCATCATTTCGGAATGCCTGTTGTGCGAATGTTACCGTATAACTGCTTATGAGAAGAGCAAGGGTACTAATGATAAAGGGTTTTGGTAAACGAAAATGATTTATTGGAGGATTTTGTGTCATCCAAATAACATAGAGGAAAACCAATGAAAGAAACAAGATACTACTACCTACTAGTGAGAAGAATAAAAATGTCTTATAAGGATGAACCCTTTCAAGATGTCGGCTGTCAATGTTGACTTCCTGTTCGTTGCCGGTCTTGTTCTTACTCATAGATTACCAAAAATACTATTAATTAAATAATCGTCAAAAGAATATTTTTAATCTTATTGAGAACAATTTTATTTTTTCAGAAAAATTTATTTCTGGATTCATTTTGAAAGTGCATTTTAAAAACTGATTATCCTTAAATTAAATAAAGACACATTTAGCATTCTTTTTTAGATTGCAGAAATTATGACATGCAATTAAAAATATTTTGCCACAATGG
>JBDTVD010000160.1:0-7842 GCA_040007375.1 Bacteroidota bacterium
ACGTTTGATCTCCAACCTCCTCCTAAATCACTAATTGAATCATCAAAATCATTCAGATCCTAATCATCGAAATCATTCAATCACACGAATCAGCGATTCAGGGGGAGGGGGGATCAGCTTAACCAATTCAATGATCGTATTAAGATCATACATAACGGTTGCAATATAGCCATTATGTTTTAACTTTGCACTATTAAGAATGGTCAAATAATTTTTTATACAGTAAATCAGTGATTCTCAACTCTCATAGTTATTTCAGCTTCAAGTACGGAACGCTAAGTACCAATGCTCTGCTTAATGAGTTGAAAAAAAGCGGACATCAAACGGCTGCTCTCACTGATATTAATAATACATCAGGAATCCTGAATTTTTTCCGGGAAGCAGGAAACTATAATATTCATCCTGTTGCCGGAATTGATTTTCGAAATGGCATTCAGCAGCAGTACGTAGGAATTGCAAAAAATGCAGAAGGTTTTAAAGAGTTGAACGATCATCTTTCTTTTCATCTATATAATAAAATACCTTTTGAAGAAACCGCTCCTTCATTTCAGCATTGTTATATCATTTATCCTTTCTCTCAAAAAATAAAAAAACTAAAAGAACATGAATTCATTGGTATAAAACCCGATGATCTCAATCGCCTCACATTTTCAGGTTATATAAAAGATAAAAAACTTTTTGCAAAGCTGGTAGCATTTCCAACTTTTACATTTACCGGTAAAGCTTCGTTTAACAGTCACCGGTTGCTGCGTGCTATGGATTTAAACACCATATTGAGTAAGCTGACTGTTGAAGAGCAGGGAAATGCTGCAGATTGTTTTTTAAGTGTAGAAGATCTTATCAGTATATATAAAGATTATCCGGAGTTATTATTGCAATCTCAATCATTACTCAGAAATTGTTTTATTGATTTTGAATTTCACATAAACAAGAATAAAAAAACTTTTACCGGAAATGCAGCCGATGATTATAAGCTATTGATTCAAAAGTGTGATGAAGGAATGCTTTACCGTTATCCTCAACAGAATGATGAAATCAGGGATCGTTATAAAAAGGAAATTGATCTGATTTCAAATTTAAATTTTGCTTCTTACTTCCTTATCAACTGCGACATTATTAATTATGCGCGCCGACAGGGTTTTTTTTATGTTGGAAGAGGAAGTGGTGCCAATAGCATGGTAGCTTATCTTTTAAATATAACTGATGTAGATCCCATAGATCTCGATCTTTACTTCGAACGTTTCATCAATCCTTATCGAACCAGTCCGCCGGATTTTGATATTGATTTTTCTTGGAAAGACAGAGATCAGGTGATCAATTATATTTTCAACGAATCACCTTTCAGCAAACATAATAATGTAGCATTACTTGCAACCTACAGCACACTGCAAAGCAATGCGGTTACGCGTGAGCTGGGAAAAGTTTTTGGTTTGCCTAAAGAAGAAATTGATGCTTTGGGTGATGAAGATTTTATAGGAAAGGGTAAACAGGATCATATATATAAACTGATTTATCGTTATGCACAATTGCTGCATGATACTCCAACACACTTAAGCATTCATGCAGGAGGAATTTTAATCTCTGAAAAATCCATGCATTATTATACTGCAACGGTAATGCCTCCAAAAGGATTTCCACTCACTCAGTTCAGTATGCTGGAAGCAGAAGATGTGGGTTTATATAAATTTGATATTCTCAGTCAGCGCGGATTAGGTAAGATTAAAGACAGTGTTGAAATTATTAAATATAACAGAGGTGAAGAAGTAGATGTGCATAACATAAGAGCATTTAAAGAGGATGAAAAAGTGCGGAAAAATCTGAAAGCAGCGAAACTCATGGGATGTTTTTATGTGGAATCTCCTGCTATGAGAATGCTGTTAACGAAATTAAAAGCAGAGGCTTATCTTGCATTGGTTGCAGCAAGTTCCATCATTCGTCCTGGTGTTGCACAATCAGGAATGATGAATGAATATATAAAGCGCTTTCACAACCAGGATAACATCACCTATATACATCCGAAGATGAAAGAACTGATGGAAGATACTTTTGGAGTGATGGTTTACCAGGAAGATGTAATTAAAGTGGCGCATCATTTTGCAGGACTTACACTGGCAGAAGCAGACATGCTGAGGAGAGGAATGAGTGGAAAATATCGTGCACGGGAAGAGTTTCAGAAAGTAAAAGATCAGTTTTTTATCAACTGTAAAAATTTTGGTTACTCTGATTTTATTACTAATGAAGTATGGCGGCAGATTGAAAGTTTTGCAGGATATGCTTTTTCAAAAGGACATAGTGCATCGTATGCTGTAGAGAGTTACCAGTGCATGTATTTAAAAACATATTATCCACTGGAGTTTATGGTTAGTGTAATTAATAATGAAGGTGGTTTTTATTCGAAGGAATTTTATGTGCATGAAGCAAGGATGTGCGGTGCCGGAATCCATGCTCCTGATATTAATACCAGTGAATATCTCACTATTATCAGAGGAACGGATATATATCTTGGATGGCATATGGTAGCAGAGCTGGAGTCTGGTGCTGCGGAAATATTTTTAAATGAACGTACACAAAACGGAATATATACTTCACTGGAAAATTTTATGATGCGCGTGGAAATAGCTGTGGAGCAACTACGGCTATTAATACGTGCAGGAGCATTTCGTTTTACAGGACGAACAAAAAAACAACTGTTATGGGATATACATATGGTAGTTGGAAGTGAGAAAAAAACAGAAGTGCATAATGATCTTTTTGCTGTAGAAAGAAAATCGTATGCCATGCCTGAATTATTTTACGATAAATATGATGATGCTTTTGATGAGATAGAGTTATTCGGTTTTCCATTGTGTTCACCGTTTGAATTATTAAAAATTCCATCACCGTCAGAACTGAATGCACAGGATTTAATAAAACATCTTGGCAAAATAATTTCCATAACAGGATATCTTGTTACGCGTAAACACACATCAACAAAAAAAGGACTGTCAATGGCATTCGGAACATTCCTCGATAGCAAAGGAATCTTTTTCGACACTACACATTTCCCGGAAGTGTTTAAGAATTATCCTTTCAGAGGAAGATCGTGCTGCTACTTAGTAACCGGAAAAGTAGTAGAAGAATTCGGGTTTTACAGTATGGAAGTAACAAAGATGGAAATGCTGGAAATGAAACAAAAAATTTGAAGATTTGAAAATTTGAAAATTTGAAGATGAATTAATTTTCCACCAAAGCGTCATCTCGAGCTTGTCGAGAGACCTTCTTACAAGTTTAGAAAAATCATCAATAGAAATACAATTATTCTCACATGAAAAATCATCATTGGTAAATTCGCCCTATTCGTAATTCGTAGATCAAAAGTTCTTACATTCGCTTTGATCAATTCAACCTTTATGCTAAATAAAATATCCCTGTTTGTTATTGCTTTACTATTTTCATGTTGCACAAACAGTAATGCACAATACGTAACCATCCCTGATACAAATTTTGTTTCCTGGCTGAATAGTAATGGATATTCCGGTTGTATGAATGGTAATCAGATGGATACTACCTGTACGCAGATTTTAAATACGGATTCAATAGATTTTAGCTATACAAATATTACCGATTTGACTGGCATAAATTATTTTGATAATTTAATTTGCCTCAATTGTCATAGCTCTCAAATTACAACTATTCCGGCATTACCATCTTTGTTAACTTATTTTGATTGTAATTTTACCAAACTCACAACACTTCCTTCTTTACCTCCTTTATTAAATTATCTTGATTGCTCTTTAAACACTCTCACCTCGCTTCCTGCATTGCCATCTTCATTAACTTTTCTTAATTGCTGGAACGCACATTTAAATTCCTTGCCTCCTTTGCCAGCTTCTTTAATAACCCTTGAAATTACATTTAATTATATAACCATAATACCATCATTACCGCTTTCATTAACCATATTAAATTGTGCAGTAAATCAATTGAGCTCACTTCCTACCCTACCAAATAATTTGGAAATTTTAAATTGTTCAAGTAATTATTTAACCTCCTTACCCACACTACCTGCCTCGCTGATAAATCTTGATTGTCATTCAAATCAATTAACCTCAATTCCTACGCTACCAAATTCTTTAGAAAGTTTTGCATCTTCAGGAAACCCATTAAACTTTTTACCCAATTTACCTGCTGCTTTGTTAAGTCTTGCTTGTTCCTGGAATCAATTAACTTCACTCCCTACGCTACCAAATTCGCTTAATAATCTTAATTGTTCAAATAATCAACTAACTACCCTACCCGCAATACCATCATCTCTACAGTACCTGGATTGCAGTTTTAATAATCTCATAACTTTTCCTTTACTTCAACCTTCTTCCTTTCTGCATACCGTAGATTGTGATAATAATTATCTAACTACATTCCCGACACTACCGCTTTATCTTCGAAATATATCTCTCAATAATAATCATCTTACATCATTACAGTTTTTGCACAAATTTATGGATGGGTTATATTTAAATAATAATCCTGATCTAACCTGTTTACCCCCTGACTCTTTCATTGCCGTTTTTTATTGGAACACTACTGCTATCACCTGTTTTCCCAATACGCTTTCAGTAGATTTTTCCTCTCCTGCCGTTAACAATGTTCCAATCTGCAATCTTTTTAATACCAATAATTGTGATATATACTATAATATAAAAGGAAACATATATAACGATGTAAATTCGGATTGCTTAAAAGATACATCAGAGACTAGTTACAGAAATATTAAAATGAAACTCTACTCCAATGGAAATCTGATTCAACAAACATATACCAGCGGATTAGGTGAATATACTTTTGATACTGATACCGGCTCTTATATATATGCCCCTGATACCAACTCCAGCTATACAATAGTCTGTCCTCCAACCGGAATTCAATCTTCTAACTTAACAGTGCTTGATTCCATTAATTACGATATGGATTTTGCTATTATTTGTAAACCGGGATTCGATGTGGGAACTACTTCAATTATAAGTACCGGAGGGGGATTTCTCCCAGGTCTCTTATCTTCTGTCTATATATCATGTGGAGATTTAAGTAAACAGTTTGGGTTAGATTGCGCCAGTGGTGTGAGTGGTGAAGTGAAAATATTATTAACCGGACCTATATCGTTTATCAATCAATTGCCGGGAGCTTTAACTCCTTCTGTTAATGGCGACACATTAATTTATTCAATAGTTGACTTTGGTACTGTGGATTTTAATTCAGGATTCGGAATAAAGGTTTTAGTAGATTCTACTGCGCAGCAATTACAACACGTTTGTTTTGAAGTATGGGTAACACCAACAATCGGTGATAATGATTCGGCCAACAATCATTTAACACAATGCTTCAATGTTGTGAACAGCTATGACCCCAATGATAAAGAAGCTAATCCGGAATATATTGAAGATAGTAATGGTGAATGGCTAACTTACACTATCCGTTTTCAGAATACCGGAAATGCTCCTGCACGGAACATATATATACTTGATACATTAAGTCAATTTGTTGATGTCTCCAGCTTTCAACTGCTGAATTACAGTCATGAACCATTAATACAGATTATGGGTAGCAAAATCCGATTTAACTTCGCCAATATAAATCTTCCTGACAGCACAAGCAATGAACCGGGCAGCCATGGTTATATTCAGTATAAAGTAAAATCAAAACCCGGACTAGCAATTAACACATCCATTGAAAATATAGCTTTCATTTATTTTGATTTTAATGCTCCTGTGGTAACTAATACTGCAACATCAATTGTACATTGTGCAGGAAATGTAATTATAAACACAACTCAAAACGGTAATATATTAAATGTACTTACCCCTGGAATTTATCAATGGATGAATTGCAACGACAATATGATAATTCCAGGACAAACAAGTAGTTCATTCACACCAACAACAAATGGAAATTATGCTGTTATCGTTACCAATGGAAATTGTGCAGATACAAGTTCCTGTATCAATTTTGTTATTTCCGGAATTACTGAAAGCAATCATCAGAATATTTTACTCACACCAAATCCTGCAACTGAAAATATCCTGTTAGAAAATTTACCTGAAGAAAAATGTACAATTCTATTTCATGATATCACCGGAAGAGTTGTTTTAAAAATGGATGGTGAAAGACCATCACAGCCATTTAACATATCTTCCTTTTCAAAAGGTGTTTATCTGATTGAAGTTTCCAATAAAAATGTTTACGAGCGATTGTATTTTGTGAAACAATGAAGTAAATAATTTGAAGATTTGTATCCTACGTCTCAAAACTACGGATACCAAAGAAAGATTTGAAAATGAAATTTTTATCTCACAAATAAACTGTCATCTCGAGCTTGTCGAGAGACCTTCTTGCAAGTTTAGAAAAATCATCAATAGAAATACAATTATTCTCTCACGAAAATTCATCATTCGTAAATTCGTACCAATTCATAATTCGTAGATCGCAATTCGTATATTCGTACAAATTCGTAATTCGTAGATGAAAACATTCACAACAACCCTTCTTCTCCTTCTTGCTGTAAAAGCTCATTCGCAACAATTTTATATAAGTGCAGGAGGTGGATATAATGTTCCGGCAATAAAACAAACGTTATCTGTTTATTCCACTGATGGAAAGCTCAATAATTTTAATGGTTCATTTGGTAAAGGATATAATGCAATGATTGGTGGTGGTTATTTTTTTAATGAGCATATTGCCGCTGAAATAAATTTTTCTCATCTGATTTCCACACAGGATTATTTTTCGAGTGAAGACGAATCTCAACATTCATCGGAAGCAACAATGACACGCATCATTCCATCAATTAAATTAATTACGGGAAAGAAAATACGTCCATATATATGTTTTGGATTTGTTGCAGGAATAGCACCATCATTAAAAACGGATTTCAATGAATTAATAGGTCCATCAGGAGAATTTGTTGAATTACATGAAAAATATAAAGGTGGAAATGCATTTGGTTTCAGCAATACTATTGGCACCGAATTTATTTTGAAAGAAAATCTTTTTATATTTTTTCAATTAAATGCAATTCTTCAAAACTGGGGACCTGATGAAGTGGAATATACAGCTATCAGTCATTATCGCTCTTATGATTATTCAAGCTCAGGAACAGATCATCTGGAAGATTCGGTGTCTGATCCGGATGATAGTCGTTTGCGAAAATATTTTCCTTTTAACCGCATTGGTTTACAGGCAGGAATTACTTGGTATTTTCGTCAGAAAAACAAACCAGTAGCAGGTGCAACTTCCCAGTAAAAAAGAAAGAACAATAATTCTGCATTCTGCATTCTTAATTCTGCATTTCCAACTACATTTGCGTTAAAGTAAAAAAAGTATGTTTCTCGAGCAGGCCCGTGATGGTAAAAGGAATAAAGGTTGGATTGAAGTAATCTGCGGCAGTATGTTTTCCGGTAAAACGGAAGAGCTCATCCGCCGTTTAAAACGTGCACGTATTGCAAAACTGCATGTGGAGATTTTCAAACCGATGATTGATAAGCGTTATGATGAAACGAATATCGTGTCGCATGATTACAATCAGATTCACAGTACTCCTGTTCCTGCATCGAATAATATTTTGCTTTTAGGAAGCCAGGTTGATGTAGTTGGTGTTGATGAAGCACAGTTTTTTGATGAAGGTCTTCCTTACGTTTGTGAGCAGCTTGCAAATAATGGAACACGTGTAATTGTTGCAGGACTCGATATGGATTTTATGGGAAAACCTTTTGGCCCGATGCCACAACTTTTAGCAATGGCAGATTATATAACCAAGGTGCATGCAGTGTGTATGAACTGCGGTGATCTTGCAACACATTCTTTTCGTAC
>JBDTVD010000161.1:0-7810 GCA_040007375.1 Bacteroidota bacterium
GCAGCTCCAACACTGATGATTTTATCAACCGGAGAAATGTTTTTAAATAGTTTACTGTCAATATCACTTCCAATAATACAAACGTGAGTACTTTGTTCAAGGTCAGAAGGAGTGAGATTGCGACCACTTTTGAGTTTATAACCTGAAACATTCAGATACTGATCATCAGCACCAACTACCCATACATTAGGATTGGTTTTTAATGATTCATATTTAACAATTCCGATTCCCGTTGCAGTGGTGGCAACAGAAACCTGCGGACTAAAAGCATACAGTTTTTTAAATTCTGTTGCCTGATGATAATTAATAACAGGATGACGTTTTGCTTTTTTATGATTACCACCTACGTGAATATTCATTCCCGAATTACGGATGGTAAAAGAGTTGGAACCCATAGCTGAAAAACTGCTGCTGATGGAGTTTTTAATAGCATCTATGGATGTAAGAATTCCAACAAGTGCCATTATACCTAATGCAATAATAAGCATGGTAAGTACAGTTCGTAACGACTGGCTTCTTATAGAACCAAGTGCTACTCTTACATTTTCAGGAATTACCATGCGCAAATGTATGCAGGAAGCAACAATGAAAGAGGAAACATTAACAAACAATTTTTGCAGTTCGGCGTTATAAACCTTAACATTGCACTTCAAATCCGAAATAAATTATAAATAATATGAAAAAATTTCTTGCTCTTATTGCATTCGCTGCATTTGTAAGTATACAATCAGTTTCTGCTCAAACAGCTGCAAAAGCTGAAACTTCTCCTAAATCTTCAACAGAAGAGGTGAAGTCTGATTCTAAAGAGAAATCCTGCCATGGTGCAACCGGATCTAAAAGTGCATCCTGCTGCCAGAACAAAGGAAAGGCAGAAGCATCTGCTGGCAAAAAAGCATCCTGCTGCGCTAAACATGAAGAAAAAGCAGAATTAAAAGAAAAAGAAGAAAAAGTAGAAGGTGTAAAAAACTAAAGACTTATAAAAATAGGAAATAAAAAAGGGACGTTTATCGTCCCTTTTTTATTTCCATCAAAGTATGTTTAACAGTTCAGAAAGATTGGTGATTTTATAAGTTGCTTCATGATGATCAGGAGGATTTTCTTTTAAATAAACCTGGTCGATGTTTGCAGCTCTCGCTCCTGTAATATCCGTTTCATAAGTATCACCAACCATTAAAGAATCTTTACACTCAGAACTTGTTTTATTAAGTGCATGTTCAAATATTCTCACATCCGGTTTATTAAATCCAACTTCTTCAGAAATAAAAAGGTGTGAAAAATAATTTTCAATACCGGAGTGTTGCAACTTTATTGCCTGTGATTCTTTAAAGCCATTGGTAATTATAGAAAGATGATAATTGCCGGAAATTTTTTCAAGAACCTGCAGAGTGTTTTCTATAAGGTGTGGTTTATACGGGGTGCGTTTTACAAATTCATCGGACAAAATACTGGCAAGTTCAAAATTACGAATACCAAAATCCTCCAGTGTAAAACGGAAGCGGTTGATACGGACTGCATCACGCCCGATTTTATTTTCTGAATACAATCCCCACAATCTTTCATTATGCGAACGATAGCATGCGATGAATTCCGGGAAAGAGGGAAATCCCTGATCAGCAAGATTAAGTTCTTTATATAATTCAATGAGACTTTCTGCAGAATTTCGATCCGTATCCCAGAGTGTATGATCAAGATCGAAGAAAATATGCTTGTATTTTTTTTTCATCGCTACGATCAAAGATAAGGATTATTGATAATTAAAGAAAACGATTAATTACGACTTTACTAACAATGGATTCTGATGTTTGGGTTTATTTATAAAGATGTTCCTTTAATTCATTTACCGTTACTTCATGGAATAATTCAAACAATGTAGTCATGGTAATCGACCAGAAAAGAACAGAGAAAAACATATATATAATAATTTTTTTCCGGTTGCTTACAAAGCTGTTGGCAACTATGGTTCCGATTGGAATACTGAGTATAACAGGAGTGAGCAATGCAATTCCGAATAAACCATACTTGCGCCATACTTTTACAATTCTCCTGTTATGTGGTGTAAATATTTTTTTTGATGAATTGGATTCCACATATTCATAATGTATTTCAAGATCAACATTAACATCTGCAACAGGTTCTGAAAAAATTTCCTTCTTTTTAAATGCTTTACGAAAACGTAATTTCACATAATGCCAAAAACGGAATAACTGTTTACTGAAATAAGTAAAAATAAAAACTCCTAGCATTCCACCAATCACACAATATAAAACAGTTTCAAAAAATGAAAAATCATATCGCTTGTCGGAGTAAGCAAAAAACGGCCCTGCAACAAACTTTACGCTGCTGAGTAAAATAACAAGTAGGATCTTAATAAATTCACTCATTGAAAATCAGAAATAATAAAAGTGCAGCCTGATAAAAGAAATTGTTGAACGCAGATGATAGTTACTGTTTTTCGCCAAAAGCAAGATCACCGGCATCACCCAGGCCAGGAACTATATATGCCTGCGCAGTAAGTTCTTCGTCAACGGCACCTGCCCAAATTGTTACATCATTTGGCAAATGACTTTTAACATATTCAATACCCTGTGTACTTGCAATTGCACAAACTATGTGTGTATGTTTTGGTTTGCCCTGTTGCAGCATTGCTTTATAAGTTAACACCATAGAAGCTCCTGTTGCCAGCATCGGATCAGTTAGAATTAATATTCTGTTATTTAACGAAGGACTGCTGAGATAATCCAGCCTGATATCAAAACTTCCGTCTTTGTGATGCTTTCTGAATGCAGTGATAAATGCATTGTCAGCTTTATCAAAATAGTTGAGTACTCCCTGGTGAAGCGGTAATCCTGCGCGCAGTATGGTTGCAACAATTGGTTGTTCTTTTAAGAGAGGAATTAGTGCAACGCCAAGTGGAGTGGTAACTTCTTTTACTTCATACTCGAGCTTTTTACTGATCTCATATGCTGCAATTTCTCCAATACGTTCCAGGTTACGTCGAAACCGCATCCGGTCCTTCTGTACATCCTGATCCCTGATTTCTGCTATATAATGATGAATCAGCGATGGGTGTTCATTTAACACGTGAAGCATAAGCAATGGTTTTTGGGTGTTTACAAAAGTACGCAATAATTGAAACGCGTTACTATTAAAATCAACACTGTGAACACTTTTCCTGTGGAGTAAAAGTGGGAGGAAAAAAATCCCGGAATATTAATTCCTGATCTCTTTGAGCCACTTTACAAATTGCGGAAGTTTATTTCTGTAAACATGAAAGTAAGACTGATCTTTCGCACCAAATGAATGAAAAAAACCTGCAATGCTTTCTATATTGGAGCCACCAAAATCCAGAATCCTTCCACTTCCGGCAAACTTCCGTATAACATGATCAAATAAAACATGCATGGATCGTATGGTTCTTCCTTTCGGACTGCTGTAACCTTCTATATATAAAATCCTGAAATCAGTTACGGTAAATAATGCACCTGCTGTTTTTTCTTTTTCTGAAAATGCTTCTATATAAATAGTGTTTTTCTGCTGCATGCACTTTTCTGTAAGTTGTTGCAGTCTTTCATAATCAGCATCTTTCAATACATTTATTTTTTCAGCTGTATATTTTCTGAACTGCATTACAAAATCATCAGCAACAGCAGCGGTTCTCACTTCCATATTTTCTTTTTCTGCGAGACGTAAATTTCTGCGCATTTTGGAAGAATAGTTTTCGTATAATAATTCGTATGTATCCTTTAGTGAAAGTGATTGATAAATACGTGGTGAAGAAACTGCATCTGAATTATTCAGTCTGCATTCGCAGTAAAAATCCCAGAAACGATAATCATTTAACAAGCCTCCCAGGATGGCATTCTCCAATCCGGTTTTATCCTCGCCATAAATTCCTGTCATGCGGTTGAAAAATGGTTGATATATATAATTGATTCCCCATTTGTTTCTTACTGAAAAAGGAAATACAGTTTTATAATCATCATCTGCAATAACCATCCAGTTGCCTGCTGTTGCATCCATAAACCATGATTCAACAAATGAAGTGGATGACACATCACCTGAAATACACCTGTCATATTTTAATTTATCCAGCTTTGATGATGGAATAATACGGAATTCACTCATATTAATTCGCCGCTTCAATAATAGCTTCATACACTCTCCGCCAACCCTGCCATTCATCTTTATCATTCACTGAATGATTATGCCATAAAGTAATAAATGTTCCGTTCACTTTTCTAACTTCTTCAATAAGTTTAAGTGCACGTTCAAGGGATTCATCAGGAGTAAGTTTCAGATAATCTTTCAGTGTATTATCCATCAGCATAAAAGGATATAACAGCAAACGTGTTTCTGTATCCATATCTAAATCATAAAAAGGAAAAGGTGTACAGATGCTTGCACGAAATCCGATTTCAGAAGCATAACCCATGCTGTAATCTTCTTTAATATCGTTTTCAATAAGGTTACGGTAGGTTGCCGGAAAAACAACTTTAAGATAATGCTGACGACTTTTAATTACTTCACGTTTCAATACTTTACTTAATCTCCTGATTTCTTTTCGCAATTGTTCAGGATTGGTGTTGGAAGCATAGGAGGGATGAACAGCAACATCAGCATAATCAGCAATAGATTTTATTAATGACTGAAATTTCATGCTGCTTTCTATGGAAACATTTTTATCAAACTCACCATAGTTGCCAACAAGAAAAAAATAAATCTGTTTAAGATGATAATTCTTTTTCAGATTTAATAAATATTCGTAGGTATCATAAGGATCTTTTTCAAATCCTGCCAGCACACGAAAGCGTTCTGCTACACGACGGAAATTAAATTCAAACAGATTCAGTACAAATGCACCAAACTGTCGTGTCATACCTTTTTCTTTATATGCAAAGGCACTGTCAACATCAATGGTTGATATAAATTTATATTGAAGTGTTTTATATTTTAAATCAGGATAATGTTTCAACAATACATCGCGCAATTTCGCTGCCCAAATATTTACCAGGGGTTTGTCGAGGAAATTTCTCTGGTAAGCAAGACTCTGGTGCGGACTGAAGCGCAGGTGCTGATCTTTAATATGAGGAAGATATTCTTCATAACGGCTTACAAGGTAAAATGCCGCTGCAAATGGATCAAAAGGAATCTCATATTTAGGATGTGTACCAAAAAAGACAGGGACTTCCTTCCATTCAAAAACATTTATCTGTTGATCCTCTATTCCTTTTTCAAATAACAAACGGGATGCAAAAATAAATGGCTCATTGCTGAAAGGTTTATCGCAATAACTCAATCGTGCACCGGTATATGCAGCAAACTCTTCTTCTGAATGTGTAATACGAAACTCGAAGCCGGCCAGGCCAAGCATCAGTCGTAAAATGTAAGAGAGCCGTGGAGTAGCTTTATCTGTATAAACCAGTAACATGTTCCTTCAAACGATTCAAATGTGCAAATCGCATTGAGGCATCAAAGAAAATTAAAATTTCCATCATACAGAGCAGAATTTCATTTCCTGTAAATTACATAAGTCCTTCATCAGCAAAACTGAAAAAGGAATTTCCTGCAATGATGATATGATCGAGGATGTCGATATCAAGGTTTTTACCTGCATCGCGTAGTTTTTTTGTAAGTTGAATATCAGCTTCACTAGGCTTGGTATTGCCACTTGGATGATTATGACTGAGAATAATTCCGGAAGCTCCATGCTCTATGGCTTCTTTAAAAATAAGACGTGGATCAACTACAGTTCCGCTGATTCCACCTTTGCTGATGGCTGTTTTATGTATGATGTGATTGGCTCTGTTCAATAATAATAACCAGAATTCCTCATGGATGAGATCAGCGAGATGAGGTTGAAGCAAATCAACAACATCTTTACTTCCAGTGATTTTTTCTTTTTTCATTGCTTCTGCTTCCCTTCTGCGACGACCGATTTCCAATGCAGCAACAAGAGTAACAGCTTTCACCATTCCCATTCCTTTAATGCGTGCAAGTTCACGAGGATTGAGTCTTGCCAGAGTATTCAGATCATTTCCTGAACGAAGTAAAATTTCACGGGCAAGGTCTACGGCAGATGCATTTTTTGTTCCGGTGCGTATTAATATGGCTACCAGTTCTGCATCACTTAATGTATGTCGTCCATGCTGCAATAATTTTTCACGCGGACGATCACCTTCAGCCCACGATTTTATCGTTGTTGATTCCATAGGTTAGTTCTATTAGAATGCGAAAGGTAAATGGTAATTTTAATAATATATAGAAAAAAATAATAAATCGTCAATACGTATTACAAAAAACAAACGTGTTTATATATTCTGATTTGATTGAACGAAAAGCACATAATCCCCTGGTCACTTAATCACTTAGAATAAAAAATCCGCCTCATTCGGAAAAATTCTGAATGAAGCGGATTGAATTAAAGGAAAATTAAAATAAGAGTAATTGTACTAACTATAAACTAATAGGTACTAACTGTAAACCAATAGATACTTACTATAAACTAATAGATACTAACTATAAATTAATAAAAATGTTTTTCTTTAAAAAGGGGGCAGTGTAAGGCAAGAGCCACCACCTATGAAAGCATCATACCATCTGCCCCCAACCAACCAACCTAATATATATTATTTCTTATCAACCATTACTACCAGATACTTCGAGGCACTCCAGAATTTTTCAGGATCGGTAATAACAATTTCTTTTACTTCTTCTTTATCATCACGCTCCAGTTTGTAAGAATCTGTAGGATGTGAAGTCACAATTTCAGCATGTTTACCTGTTACTTCAATTTTGCTTAATTGCGTAATATCAATTGTGGTAAATGCTGCAGCGTTTAAATCATCTTTCAATACTTCTTCTTTTCCTAAACCAAGGAATCCACCTTCACGTGAAATAACCTGTTTGTTTTCCAGTTCTTTTTTTGAACCTTGTGTGTAGTAAGCTTTATGCAATGCTGCAGTCTGCGTTTCTATTACAAATGACTTTGCTGACCCTTCATTACGTAGAGTATCCACAGTTACGTTCAGCTCATCTACTTTGGTATTTAAAGCTGTCAATTGTAAATTCATTTGATCAAGCTCAGCACTTTTTGCTGCAAGTTGTTCATTGAGATTGTTAATCATCAGTTCCAGTTTTGCAACTTTATATTTAGAACTTTTCATACGCTTGTTTAATTCAGCAAGCTTTGTTTTGTTTTCTTCCATCAATTCGTTTATAGAAGCTATGGAAGCATTAATACGTTCACGACTGGATATTTTTATTTCACCGTTTTTTGTATTCTTATTAATGATATTCTGATTCGTTTCTACTGTTTGTAAATTCTGTTCAATTTCATTAACAGTTGCAATAAATGATTCCAACGATGAATCTTTATATGCAGCCTGATATGCCATTGCTTTCTTTTCTTCTGTAAGACGTTCTACCTGCGATTTGTAATCGGTGCAGCCTACTGCTAACAGACAAACTGCCGATATGATCATTCCGAATTTTCTCATAGTTTTTTTTGGTTTTAACTGTTTAGTATTCTGATTTTGGATTTTCTTAAGAGATATAATGATAAACGACGGTAACCTTTGTAAATTGCGTATTCGCTTATTATTTTCTGTCATTAACCCAATAATAATACCGTTTCACCCATTTTCTGATTCGGATTAACTCTGGCAGTATTCATTATCAGTTTCTTACATCTGCCTTAAGCATAAACTAATGAGCTAAACCCATGTTACGTTCTGTGGACATTGTTGCCCATAAATTTGTTGAAAAGGAAATAAGTCTACATCCAATGCAATCTTTAAGTAAATACATAATT
>JBDTVD010000162.1:0-7774 GCA_040007375.1 Bacteroidota bacterium
TGGAAGCCGGAGCTGATTGGAAATTACCTGGAATCAAATACGCCATTTATTCATCCTGATAAGTATGAAATACAGACAGGTGTTAGAATCAATTATATATTGCAGTGGAAATGGAATGAAGGCATGCAAGACAGTTCCACTGTTTCTGTAAATCAACTGCTGGATTCTTTATACACACCGGTTTTTTCATCTCCCACGGGAAATGCAAAACTCTGGAAAAGGAACATTGAACATCGAATTAAATAAAAAAAAGCGCAGTCGTGTGAACTGCGCTTATATATATTGGCTTTACTGTAATTTCTTAGTTGTTATTCTCTTCGCTGCTTGAAGTAGGTTTTTGATCTACTGCACCAACAGTAAATTCTGTTCTTCTGTTTAACTGATGCATATCTTCCGTACATGGAACTCCATCACCGCAATTGTTTACCAGTACATTTTCTCCACTCCATGATTCACGTGCAAGTTGTTTTGCAGCTACTCCCTTCGACATAAGATAACGACGTGCAGATTTTGAACGGTTCTCTGAAAGTCTTTCGTTGTATGTAGCAGATGCTCTGGAGTCAGTATGTGAGGAGAAGTTAATGGTTACTTCCGGATGCTGATTCAGGAATACTGCAATTTCATCAAGTATGGCTGCTGCATCAGGACGGATATTGTATTTGTCAAGATCATAATATACTATACGATACCAGTCTTCCCACGGATGAATATGTTTCGCAGATTTCATCTCTACGTTAAATGTTTTATCAGCCAGTTGGTCATTCGTCATTGGGTCCATCATTACAACACGCGAACGGTAATTTTCTTTACTCACCTGCAACTGCATTCCTGCATCTGCCATAACAGGTTGACGGAATCTTCCTGCTGAATCAGTAATACCAATTATCATATCATTCAATTCATCTTTAATGGTTGCACCAACAATCGGCAAATGAGTTTCTGCATCTGTTACCATTAATGTTGCTGCAAACTTGTATGGATTACCTAATTCAATACGTACGAATGGATCAGCAGGAGCAGTTCCTTTTGTGGAAACCTGTACTGTTGAATCACCCATATCAATTGCAGAACCTTTTATTGTATAGTCCTGATCAAATTCTGCAGGAAATTCAAATCTTCCGTTTTCACCGGTTACAAAGTTTTTTGTATTTCCATTGTTTGTGAATTCTACTGTCGCCTGATTGATAGGTTCTCCATTTTCACGATTCACTACAATCCCTTTTATACGAATTGTTTTACGTTTAAAAGAATATATATCATCATCAAACCCTTTATTCAATCTGTTGGAACTTAAATATCCTATTCTGTTTTTTGCATCATACACCATTCCGAAATCATCTTCTGCAGTATTCAAAGGATAACCCACATTTACAACAGGCATTATCTGTCCGTTGATTTCACGTGTGTAAAATATATCCAGACCACCAATACCCGGATGAGCATCAGAACTGAAATATAAAGTTCCATCTTCCATCACAACAGGAAATACTTCATTGCCTTTTGTGTTAACAGTATCACCCATGTTTTTAGGTGTTGTCCATCCGCTTCCCTGACGCTCGCATACATATATATCCATCCCACCCTGTCCACCAGGCATATCTGAAGAGAAATATAATTTCTTTCCGTCAGCTGATAATGCAGGATGTGCACAACTGTATTCATTACTGTTATACTGGAAGGAAGAAAGGTTTCCCCAATTACCTCCCTGGTTTTTTGCAATGTATATTTTCAGCTTTACAACTTTTTCTTTGCTCTTATGAACTTTTGATCCGTCGATGTTGTTTCGGGTAATATATATTTCATCACCTTTCTTGTTAAAGCAAACAGGACCATCATTGAATTTGGTCTGTAAGGAGTTTGCAAACAGTTCTGGTGCACGGAATGTTTGTTCTTTTCCACGCGCCTGGTATAATGTAAGAAAAGGTTTTTCTGTCCACGTATGTGTGCGTTCAATAAGATCTGTTCTTTTTCTGTTGGATGAAAACACAATACCACCGTCATACATGGCTGTACCAAAATCAGAATCTTCTGAATTGATATCAAGTCGCTTTACTTCGTAATCACTGCTGTCGGAAAAGAAATTTTTATAAGTGTCAAATGCTCTCATGAAAATCTGCCCTCTTCCATCACCAGGACTTTCCACAGCGAAATTTTCCATCCATACTTTAGACTGTGCATACTTACCACTGTTCATCAGCATCTGTGCATAATAATATTTATATATAGATTCACACTTCGGCATAGAAACCGCTTTTGCAAACCAATACTGTGCACGCTCTCTGTTATTGATAAGACGGTAACTGTTCGCTACACGAAAAACGGCATCCTGTAGGGTGCTGTCTTTCTTCAAAGCTTTTTCATAGTATGGAATAGCTTTGGCGTAAGCAAACATTTTATAATAATAATCTCCTTTACGTACCAATGCCTTCTGGGCAAACAGTGAGCTGCAGGTTGTAACAGCAACAAGGAGTAATGCGAGAAACTTTTTCATGGGGTGTAATCTTTTCTACTATTTATCAGAAGTAACGTGGTGTGATGATTTTGCTTTTGTCAAATGAGAAATCATATCCTAATGTGATTTCATGTGTTCCTGAATTGAATTGCTGCAGATCAGTAATGGTATAATCATAACTGTATCCGATACGTAACTGACGATTTACCTGGAATGATAATATGGCTGCCCATGAATCTTTAGTACGATAAGATGCACCGATCCATAATGTTTCTTTCAGCAATGCATGCACACCAACTTCTGCTTCAACAGGAGCACCGGCAACAGCTTTCACCATAAAAGTCGGTTTGATTTTTATTTCATCTGTTGCATCATATACATATCCTCCCATCAGGTAATAATGCCAGTAAGGAAGATGAATCTCATTACTTACCATATCACTTGCTGTAAGGTCAATTTTATTTTGAATCAAACGGGGAATAGAAAGTCCTGCATAATATTTTTTCGAGAAATAATATAAACCGAATCCTGCATTTGGCAGATATAATTTCGGAGTGTTTGCAGAGAAGGAAGCATCACCCTGATCCTGCGTATGTATTTCCAGAAGTTTTTCTTCGTGGTTAATTAAACCCATCTGAAGTCCCATGGAAAGTACTGCATCATCATTCACCGGAATGCGGAATGCATAGTTGGCAAATGCAGCCATGTCATGCGTAACTCCGATTTTTTCATTCAGGATAGAAAGTCCCAATCCGATTTTTTTATTGCGCAAAGGAGCATGTCCACTAAATGTTTGTGTTACAGGTGCACCTTCAATTCCTACCCATTGATTACGGTACGCACCTGTAAGTGAAATATTATCGCGACTACCTGCATATGCAGGGTTGATAAACATTTCATTAAACATGTACTGTGTAAACTGTGGCTCAAACTGCGCATGAGCTGTGTTCAGCAAGAGGCAGACACCTGTAAGTGTAAGTACTGCCGACAGAAGAGTCTTCTTAATAGCTTGCATATTGTTTCGATTTGAATTTTTCAATTTATTTAGTGCTTCTGTGTTTCATTCCGGTATCTGGTAAAGGTTTTACCGGCTTTGATTTATACTTGTTATGTATTCTTTTGTTTCGTTGACGTTATTTCCTGGTCACTCTGTTTCTTTGTGATATAATTGTGAATATCGTGCCATCAGGGAATTATTATTTCAGGTATATATAAAGTTCTTACACCTGTAAGGTTTTTACTGATCCTGCTATTTTTTTAATACTACAAATCCATTCAGCGGCTTCTGATCATTTGCCAGGTCAAGGATATAATAGTAAGTCCCGTTTGGTAATGTTCTGCTCATATATATGCCGTTTACATTCGAGGTTCCATCCCACCTATTATCATACTCATGCATTTTGTAAACCAGGTTACCCCAGCGGTTGTATATATATAAGGTGTTATCAGGATACTGGCTTAAACCGTCAATTACGAAATAATCATTGGTTCCATCGTTGTTAGGTGAGAAGCCATTCGGTACATCAAGTGTATCACACAGTACAGAAACCGTAACAGAAGCTGTTGCCTTACATCCGAAATCATCCGTAACAGTTACCGTATATTCCGTTGTTCTTTTTGGAGCAGCAACTGGATTTGGAATATGTGGATTACTTAATCCGCTGATTGGTGTCCATGCATAGGTGGATCCTCCCCCTGCTATAAGTTGTACTTTTTCACCTGGACAGATAATAAAGCTGTTGCTGATAGATAATGTTCCCAGTGATCGTGTTACTACTCTAACCGGTGTTGATGTATAATTACCACAAGGTGTTGTTGCTGTTAATGAATAGGTTCCTGCTGCAGGTGTTGTGAATGACGATGTTGTTGCACCGATAAGCGGAACGTTATTGAAGTACCACTGATACTGAACTCCGGGAATAGCTGTTACTGATAAGGTAGTTGTTGTTCCCACGCATATTTCAACAGGTCCGCTTTGATTCAGATTTAATACAGATTGATCATTGATCGTTATACTCTGCATGGCCGAACATCCGTTCACATCAGTAGCTGTAACAGTATAAGTTCCTGCATATATATTATTAAGTGATGAAGATGTTCCTCCTGTATTCCATAAATACTGGTAGGGCTGAGTTCCACCCGACATGGTTGTATGTACTGCACCTGCTGTTCCCTGTAAGCAGCTGGATGCCGTTGCAGTAGCAGTCATGTTTAATGTTGCTGTTGGTTGTAATAAGTTATAGGAGGAATTTACAACACATCCGTTTCCATCTGTTACTGAAACAGAATAAACTCCCGGAGATAAATTGTTTAGTGCATTTGATGTTCCTCCATTGCTCCATAAAATATTGTATGCAGGATCTCCACCTGTAATGTTCAGTGTTACGCTTCCGTTATTCATTCCGAAGCAGGAAACATTGCTTACTGTTGAACCAACAACAAGCATTTGCTGCGGCTGTGCAATCTGTACTGTTTGAACAGAGGAACAATTGTTTGCATCGGTTACGGTAACTGTATAGGAACCTGCATTCAATCCGGAGATGTTCATCGTGGTTGCATTGTTATTCCAGTGATAGTGATAGTTACCTGTTCCACCTGTTACATTCAGGTTTACAGCACCACTGTGATCACCTGTGCAATGCAGATTCTGTGGAGTTGCTGTTGCCTGTATCGCTGCTGCCGGTTGTGCAACGGTTGCCGAATCAGTTTGTATACAGCCATGTGCATCAGTAACAGTAAATATATATATACCGCTTACTACATTGGATATGGAAGCAGAAGATGTTCCATTGCTCCATTGATAAACATAAGGTGATGTTCCTCCAAGTACCTGCGTTTGTATAGCACCTGTTGTATTACCTGTACAGGCAATATCTGTTACTACCATAGTGTTGGTTAATGCATTCTGTGGTTCGTTAATAGTAAATGATAATGTTGAAACACATTGTTGATTATCAGTAACAGTTACTGAATAGGTACCTGCTTCAACTGCTGATAGATCTTCTGTTGTGATTCCGTTACTCCAGTTGTATTGATATGGTGATGTTCCACCTGTTACTGTAAGATCAAAAGATCCTGTTGCAGATCCTTTGCAATCAACAGCAGTTATATTTCCATTTGTTGCAAGACTGGCTATCGGTTCTGTAATAATGATTGATGAAGTAGTAGTACATCCGTTTAAATCAGTTACCATTAAGTTATAAGTACCTGCAGGAAGCTGACTGATGGAAGCCGTTGTTGCTCCGTTACTCCAGCTGTATATATATGGTGTTGTTCCACCAGCTATGTTAACATTAATTAATCCGCTTGCATTTCCTGAGCAACTTACATTTGTTACTGATGATGTTGTTGCTGTTAATGAAGCCTGTGGTTCTGTAACAGTATAAGTATTTGAATAGATACAGTTATTGGCATCTGTAACTGTTACTGTATAATCACCGGTTGTTAAAGTATTGATATCTTCTGTTGTTGCTCCATTGCTCCAAACAAATGAATAACCCGGTGTTCCACCACTAATATTTAAATCAATGTTTCCTGTAGCATCACCATGACACAAGGAAGCAGAGGCTGTTACTGTACCCTGTAAAAAGTTCACCGGTTGTGTAATTGTTGCTGTACCACTATATATACAGTTTTGTGCATCTGTTATGGTATAATCATAATTTCCTGCTGTTAACTGTGTATTGGTTGCTGTTGTTGCTCCGTTACTCCAGGTATATGTGTATGGTGCAGTTCCACCAGCCGCCGTTATATCTATTGTTCCTGTGGAGTTGCTGAAGCAGTCAATGTTTTGTGATTGTGCTGTTGCTGCCAATGGTTGTGCAGGCTGATTCAATGTTATTGTCTGTAATAGTTCACATTGATTGGCATCCTTAATTGTTGCTATATATATTCCGGAAGGTACATTGGTAAGTGCTTCACCTGTTGTTCCATCATTCCAGGTTACCTGGTATGGATTTGTTCCGCCATTTAATGCTAATGTTATGGATCCGGTATTTTCTCCGAAGCAGGATGGGTCAATTGAAGAAACTGATGCAGCAAGTGGTGCAGGTGGTCCGCTGATGGCAAATGAATTGGTCCACGTACAGCCATGACTGTCAGTTATTGTTACATCATATGTTCCTGCTGTTATTCCATTCAGATCTTCTCCTGTTGTTCCGTCATTCCAGTTATACTGATACGGTGTTGATCCTCCACTCACTGTTAAATCAATTAATGCACCATGATCATTGTTACAAAGTTCATCTGTTTTAAATGCTGATACAGCAAGTGCTGCTGCCGGTTGACTTACTCCTGTTGAATATACTGTTGTGCATCCGTTTTTATCGGTAACGGTTACACTATAACTTCCTGATGTAACATTAGTGAGATCTTCTGATGTTGCACTGTTACTCCAGTTGAATTGAAACGGTGCTGTTCCACCATTCACTTCAAGGTCTATTGCGCCTGTTGCATCACCATTACATGGAGCAGCCTGGTTAACTGAATTTGCAGTAAGTGTTTCGGCATTATATATAATCGTATAAGTGCGGTTTAATCGACATCCGTTTGCATCGGTAACTGTTGCTGAATAGGTTCCTGCACTTAATGCACTTATATCCTGTGCCGATGTTCCGTTGCTCCATATATATTGATAAGGAGTTGTTCCACCGGTAACGGTAAGATCAATAACTGCATCATCAATATCATGACAATTCAGGTCAGTTTGTACTGCTGTTGCACTTAGTGTTTCTGCCGGTTGATTTAAAGTATATATAGAAGTCACTTTACAGGAATTTGCATCTGTAACTGTAACGGTATATGTTCCTGAATTTAAACCGGACGGATCTTCTGTAGTTGCTCCGTTGTTCCACAGATAAGTATATGCACTCGTTCCGCCGTTAACAGTAAGATCAATGGAACCAGTATTTTCCCCGAAACAAAGTATATTTTTTGGAATTGCAGTGGTGGAAAGTGTTTGCGAAGGTTGTGTTACAAATAAGGTATTATTTAGAATACAACCGTTAGCATCAGTAATTGTTACAGTATAACTTCCTGCATTTAATCCATTCAGATCTTCAGAAGTTGATCCGTTGTTCCATTGATAAGAGTATGGAGCAGTTCCTGCACTTGTGGTAATATTGATTGCTCCTGTTGCATCACCAAAACATTTAACTGCTGCTAAAACAGATGATACTGATAATGCTCCGGCCGGCTGATTAACTGATGCCGATGTATTTGCCTTGCAACCGTTATTATCTGTTACAGTAACAATATAAGTTGCTGCTGTAAGATTGGTAAGATCCTGTGATGTAGAACCGTTATTCCAGTTATATATATAAG
>JBDTVD010000163.1:0-7767 GCA_040007375.1 Bacteroidota bacterium
GTTGCTGGTAACGGTTGCGGTATAAGCCCGGCACGTACTCGTGCTATTCTTTATAACCAACTTGCTGCACCTGGCCCAATCACCGGAGCTGCAAGCGGAGTTTGTCAGGCACAGGATCAGATGTATTGTGTGTCTCCTGTAACAGGTGCTACAAGTTATATATGGACTGTACCGGCTGGTGCTGTAATTGATGGTGCTTCAAATGGTAATTGCATTGTAGTTGACTTCGGTAACATAACTCCTGGTTCCATCACTGTAGCAGCTGTTAATGGTTGTGGTAGTGGGCTTTCAAGAAGTCTTGCTGTTACTGGTGTTCCTGCAACTCCCGGTCCTATTTCAGGACCAACTACTGTTTGTACAGGTCAGACTTATACTTATCAGATCAATACTGTTCCAGGTGCTAATACATACACATGGACAATTCCTGGTGGAACAACCATTACTAATGGTGGTCAGGGAACAAAAATCATCGATCTGAAATTCAGCAGTACTCCTGCAACTAACATGGTAGTTTCAGTAAAAGCTTCTAATGCATGTGGAACATCAGCAGCAAGATCACTTAGTGGTATTGCAAGTAGCTTCTGTATCCGTGCAGGAAGTTCAATGTCTGAAATCAATGCATATCCTAATCCAACAAAAGATCTGTTGAATGTTGATTTCAGCACTGATGTTGATCAGGATTATGTGATGACTTTAATTGATGTTGCTGGTCGTGTAGTTTATAGCGAATCAAAAACTGCAACAGCAGGTTCAAACAACCTGAAAGTTGATGTTAAAGGCCTGTCATCAGGTGTATATATGTTGAACTTCAGAATGGGAGATGCTAATGAGCAGATCCGCGTATTTGTTGATTAATATATATAGATTATAATTTGAAAAATCCCCCTCTGTTTTGAGGGGGATTTTTTTTGTGCCTGTTTTTTGATTTATTTTGATGCGATGAGTGAAATCCAACCATTACTTCAGGTTAAAAATCTAATCACTGTTTTTCAGACAAAAAGGGAAGTGATTAAAGCTGTGAATGATGTTTCATTCTATCTGAATAAAAAGGAAATACTTGGTGTTGTAGGAGAGTCAGGCAGTGGAAAATCAGCAACTGCACTTTCTATAATGCAACTTTTAAAACCCGCAGAAGGAAGAGTGGAGTCGGGAAAAATTATTTTCACTGATAACAATAAAAACACTGACCTTATCCTTCTCACAGAAAAAGAAAAACAAAAATTCAGAGGTAAAGACATTGCAATGATTTTTCAGGGTCCTGCTTCTTCGCTCAATCCTGTTATGAATTGCGGAAACCAGGTTGTAGAAATTCTGAGAGTATGTTATGGATTAAATTCAAAAGATGCACATAATCGCACACTGGAACTTTTTAAGAAAGTAAAACTACACGAACCGGAAATTGTTTTTAATGCATATCCTCATCAGCTTTCAGGAGGACAGAAACAACGGGTAATGATTGCCATTGCAATCTCCTGCAATCCATCAGTTCTGATTGCTGATGAACCAACAACATCACTGGATGTAACTGCACAGGCTTCCATAATTAAATTGCTGAAACATTTGCAGCAGGAAAATGGAATGAGTATCATTTTTATAACTCATGATTTAGGTGTAGTTTATGGTTTTGCTGATAGATTATTAGTAATGCACAGAGGTAAAATTGTGGAAGAAGGAATTACAAAAGAAGTATTTCATCATCCTGTTCATCCATATACTAAAGGATTGCTTGCATGTCGCCCGGCCTTGCATATGAATCTTTATAAATTACCGGTTATAAGTGATTTTATGGAAACGGATGCATCTGGAAGATTGATTGAAAAATTAATATCTGTTGATGAGATCAGGAATTCGTTGAATAAAAATGATGCTGCAGAAAAGATAAGATCTAATAACATTTATAAGGAAAAGCCATTTATTTCTGTTACTGATATTTCTGTTCATTTTCCTGTTAGGCATACGGCTCTCCGGAGAAACAAGGATGTTATCAAAGCTGTAAGCAATGTCAGTTTTAATATATATAAAGGAGAAACTCTTGGCCTGGTAGGAGAATCAGGATGTGGAAAATCAACACTGGGAAAGGCATTGTTAAATCTTGTTCGTACGGCCAATGGAGATGTACAATACCTGGATCGAAATCTTACTGCATTATCAGTTGATGAAATGCGTCCCTTGCGGAAAAATCTTCAACTGATTTTCCAGGATCCTTATTCTTCATTAAATCCACGCTTAACTGCCGGAGACGCTATTGTGGAACCAATGAAAGAATTTAGTTTATATAGTAATGATAATAGCAGAAAGGAATTCGCAATGCATTTATTAAAAAAGGTGGGTATGGATGAAACTCATTTTAAAAGATATCCTCATGAGTTTTCCGGTGGTCAACGTCAACGGATTGGTATTGCACGCACACTTGCTTTAAATCCCGAATTTATTATTTGTGATGAATGTGTTTCTTCGCTCGATGTATCTGTGCAGGCTCAGGTTCTTAATCTTTTAAATGATTTGAAAGTGGAGTTTGGCTTTACTTACCTGTTTATCTCTCACGATTTATCAGTTGTAAAATTTATGAGCGACAGAGTAATGATTATGCACCAGGGTCAGATTGTGGAAACCGGAAGTACAGATGAACTCTATGCAAATCCAAAGTCAGAACATACGCAAAAGCTCATTGATGCTATACCAAAACTTGATTAGCAATGTCGTTTATAGTTTATCCAGATTAGCAGTACTGTTTATTATTTGATGCATTGCTTCCTGTAAATAAAAATCCCCGCTGAAGTTAATCAACGGGGAAAAAACAGAAAGGGTTGGCGCTTATTTTCTGATTTCTAATTTTTCAGTATAAACTCCTTCGTTCGATTTAATAACAACTATATATAATCCATTTTGAACAGCGGAACAGTTTACCAATGCATTCTGTCTCGTTGTTTTATAATCAATATGCATTTTTTTATTGCTGATGGAATACATGGTAATTTCAGGATTGCTCAACTCTTGTGCAAATCGCACTAAAAATGATTCTCCTGCAGGATTTGGATAAATATGAAAAGCATTGTCGCTTTCTGTATTAATTATTCCTGTTGTATTTCCATTTATGATAATAGTATCATTCACCAGGTTTACATTTTTTGCAGCACCTGTATAGTTGATCAGAGAAACATTGTTCAGAGTGAAAATAATTGTATCAGAGATGAGTGTTGCTAATCGTGCTGAAATATTATCTACAGTAACAATACCCATTGTTGATATGGTGCCAAATCCTGTTGTGTCTGAATGACTGGTGCGTGTTACAGCTCCATATAATCTTCCATTGGCAGGATCATTCACTGCTAAACTTAATTTGTGTCCTGCCGCCAGCCAGCAGTTACTGTAATCCATAGTAACAGAATCTGCTTTAATTAATGTGGTATCATAATTAACCGTGAATGCAATTCCATATATATCTGTTGCAGGAGTTAATGATGTTCCAAGTATAAGTGGTATGGAAAGTTGCGCAGATGTATTTGTGGTGTCAATCTGTATATCGAAAAATAATTCCGGATCAGTTGGTCCTGCATTGTTAAATGGGCGTAATGCATGTACCTGACTGAAATTCTGAATTATTGCAGTGGTATCATCATCTGCAATAACACCATCACCATTACAATCAATATGTTTATAGTTTACTGTTGATAGTAATGTATCCTGCCAGCTGATACCTGTTTCGGGTTGCCAGTTAATTGTTGCATTCGGACGTGCAGTACCTGTGGCTCCATAACCTGTTCCTATTGCAAGCAGATCTATATTATCAGCAACACCATCGTAGTTGGCATCGCCTGGCCATACCGGAGTGCAGCCAAGTGTTACCGGTAATGTTACTACGCATCCGTTTGCATCTGTAATGTGCCATATATAATTTTCACTCTCACAAAATGTATTTACCGTTCCAAGTGTAAAAGTTAAATTGCCAGTTGAGTCTTCCAGTTGATACAGAAAAGGCGCAGTTCCGAATGCTGACACAGTTGCAATTCCGTCGCAGGCACCACATGTTGGAAGAGTAATTCCGGTAATAGATGCTGTGAGTGGTGGCAAAAATGAAACAGAAACAGAATCTGTTGCACTACATCCATTAATATCTGTAACTATCAATATATATGTTCCTGACAAGGTTACCTGGGAACACGGTGTCACAATGAAATTATTCCACAGATAATTAAACGGTGCTGTTCCACCTGTTACACTAATTACACATACCGAAACAGAATCACCAGTGCAGGCTGCAACATCATTAGAAACGACTATGGTTGGTGAAGGAGAAGCAGTAATATTTGTTATTGTTGATGCAGTGCATCCGTTTGCATCCTGCACCACCACTATGTAAGAGCCTGCAGTAAGATTTGAAAATAAGCCTGATATCTGGAAAGTAATTCCACCATCATCAGAATACATAAAGGCACCTGTTCCACCATTTGCATTTACGGTTATGGATCCATTACTTGAACCTGTACACACTTGAGAATTTACATTAACATTAATAGCTAGTGGAGGAGGTGAATTGATAACAACAACAGTGCTTTTTGTACATGCAAGATTGTCCACTGTCATAACGGTGTATGTTCCGGCTGCAAGATTGTTAAATACTCCAACGCTTTGAAAAGTCATTCCTCCATCAATGCTATATGTATAAGGTGATGCTCCATTCTGTGCTGATGCAACGATTGAACCATCGGCAGCACCATTACAGGTTACATCGCTTATACTGATATTTAACAATAATGATGGATCGTTAATGTCAAACTCAACAGTAGAAGAACATCCTCCTGAAACAGGTGTAATCATCAATAACATATTTGGAAGTGTACATAATGAATCAAAGAAAAGTGATGTTGCATTTACTTGTGTAGTTCCTGAAATTCCATTGGATAATACGTAATTGTATTCTCCTGAGTTAAAAGTTGCAGTAACAGTTCCGTTACAGGGGCCACTGCAGGAAGGAGTTGTTGTTACAACAGAAAGATTATTGCAAAGATCAAATCCGATATCAGAAAAAGTTAATGTGGAAGGTAAATTTGGTAAGCACGTTGTTAAATTTCCACTTGCATATAACATTTGTAATCCTGAAGGAAGATCAGGTAAGCAAGCGATGCTGTTACCGCTGCAGTCTAAATAAGTTAAAACTGTTGGTAATACGATGGATGTAACATTATTAGAGCCGTAATCTAAGTAGGTTAATCCAGCAGGAAGAGCTCCAAGTGATGTTAAATTGTTGTTTCTGCAAACTAATCCAAGTAACGTTGCTGGTAATCCAGCAAGTGAAGAAATCTGGTTAATGCTGCAATCAATATTTTTTAAAGTGACTGGCAGTGCCGGTAAGGAAGTGAGGTTGTTATTGAGGCAATGTAAAGTTGCAATTTGTGTTGCAGCAAAATTTATAGAGTTTACAGCCGGTGTTGCAGCTATATATAATGTATGCAGCGAATTTGGAATTCCGGATAATGAAGTCATGCTGGAACAATTTTCAAAATAAAGCTC
Source organism: Bacteroidota bacterium (assembly GCA_040007375.1). GTDB lineage: Bacteria > Bacteroidota > Bacteroidia > AKYH767-A > OLB10 > JANOXC01. Next base: position 5,512 of record JBDTVD010000163.1, read on the forward strand.
TTCAAGAAAAGGAGGTATTGGAAAAGATGACAGTAATGGATCCTGCAGAAATGCTGCTGAAGTTAATGAGGATGGAATAACGGAAGTGCCGGTAAGGTTTGGACAAAGATTGCAAGTGAGTTTTTCCAGATTAGGCGGAAGGTCAGGTACAGTAATTAATGCGTTGTTGTCAGATATAAGTAACTCAGTAAGAAAATTCAGACTGGTTAACTGCGGAAGTCCAGAGAAATCTCCTGATATATTAAGCATCTGAAGATTTACAAAAGCTTCCAGTCCTGTAAAATCACCAACCTGAGTCATCATAATCACCATGCCTTGTGCTCCGGTAACTGAAGGGTGTTGATCGTCCAGTACATTACCTGTCATTGCAGCCGGAAAGTTCGTCTGAAGGAAAGCTGCAAAGTTGGGATCAGGAATGGTGATCTGTGCATAAGTGATCTGAAAAGAACTGACTATAATCAGAAGAAGGAACAGTTTCTTCAGCCAGCTGTTTTGGGAGTGCGTAGTTGTTGGTTTCATTACCGTTTAAATTTAGAGGATTTGTTGCAAAGGGCTTCTTTCACGATACAAAACAACAACAGATTGCAGTTTAAATCAAAAACAAAATATGCAATTTATCGGATAGGTTTTATATGATAATTTAAATTTATGGTTATTTTTACCTGTTAAATCGGTCTTATTAGTTATTTGTAGATATTGATTTTATCGGATAACTATATTTATAGCGAATTACAGGAACTCTATTATGCAATCCTCGAAGCTGATTTCATTACTCAAAACGCTGGGTCCATGGCAGCTAAAGGCTTTTGAGAAATATGTTGCATCCCCTTTTTTTAATGTGAATGAAAATGTTCTAAGTTGTCAGAAGGCATTGCTTCTTCATCATCCGGAATATACAGAGTTAAATGAGAAGAAGTTATTTGCTGAAGTGTTTGGTAAGAAGTCGTTTCATCATCAGACATTAAGATATATAATGACGGACCTCACCCGTTTACTTGAAAATTTTCTGATTTATGATAGTCTTCAGAATGATCCTTTTCTGCAAAAACAATTATTGTTAAGGAAACTAAAAAATTCAGGACTGGAAAAATATTTCAATCAGCAATCGGATCAGGCAAAGCAATTATTAAATTCTGAAAAGAAAAGAATATCAGATTATAAACAAAAGCACACACTCGATGAAATAACATTTGAGTTTAACAGGAATCTGTCCGGCCGTAATACAGATAACGGTCTTCAGGAATTATCTGATTCTATGGATTCACATTATCTTGTTGCAAGATTAAAATACACTTGTGAAATGCTGAACCGCCAGAATGTGCTCAGTGAAAAATACCATCTTCCATCACTTCCTTTTCTCCATACTCTTATTAAAGAAGTGAAATATATTGATCCTCTTGTTACTGTATATATAAAGATATTTGAACTGCTGCAAAATTATCATGAGGAAAAAAGATATCATAATTTAAAAAAATCCTTGCTGAATCATCTTGCGGAAATTGATGTAGAAGAATTGCGTGATATATATGTATTCCTTCAGAATTACTGCATTCGTATGATTAATGAAGGGCAGGAAGATTTTCTCAGGGAGCTTTTTGAGATTTATGTGGAGATGATCGATAATGAAATCATCTTTGAAAAGAATACGCTGGAGCATCACCAGTTTAAAAATATTGTAACACTGGCATTGCGTCTTGATAAGGTAGCATGGGTGGAGCAATTTATCAGTAAGCAACAAAACAGGCTTAATAAAGATCTCCGGAAAAATGCTGTAAGTTACAATACTGCCCGTGTAAATTATGCAAAAGGAAAATACAGGGAAGCTTTACGTATTATGAGTACTGTTGAATTTACAGATGTATATTATCACTTGGATGCAAAAATTCTTCTTCTGAAAATTTATTATGAAACACAGGATTTTGAACCGCTATTGTCAATGATTACTTCTACACGAACCTATCTCAGGAGGTCAAAACTTATTTCTGATTATCAGCGTGGAATATATATTAACCTGCTGAACTACATCAGGAAGATGACAAGATATAAAGCAGGAGAAAAGGTAGATGTGCAATCGATCCATGACGAACTTCTTGTTAAAAAAGATATTGCAGACATCAGCTGGCTGAAATTAAAACTGGCAGAGATGATATTTTAAAAAAGTGCTGAGTGCTATGTGCTGGGTGCTGAGTTAAAAATTACTATTCCGAACCATAAAGGATTAATTTTGCAGCCACAGCAAACACTTCACTCCGAACT
>JBDTVD010000164.1:0-7734 GCA_040007375.1 Bacteroidota bacterium
CAACACGCATCAAAGCAGAAAAAGATTCCATGAATGCTGCTCAGGCAGCTGCAGCAGCAAAAGCAAAAGAGGAAGCACGACTTGCAGAACTTGCACAGGCAGACCGTGCAAAATTTGTGAAGGATTCCACAGATGCAGTAAATGCACGGACACAACAGGAAGCATTGGCAAAAGCAACAAGAGAAAAAGCAGTTAAAGATTCAACGGATAGAGTAGAAGCCGCACGAATAAAAGCAGAAAAAGACTCAACCACTGCTGCTCAGGCCGCCGCAGCCGCAAAAGCAAAAGAAGAAGCACGATTAGCAGATCTTGCCAGAGGTGAACGCACAAAATTTGTAAAAGACTCAACCGATGCAGCAAATGCAAAGGCACAACAGGAAGCATTAGCGAAGTCAACACGTGAGAAAACTGTTAAAGATTCTCTTGACAGAGTAGAAGCAGCACGTATAAAAGCAGAAAAAGACTCTGCAACAGCAGCTCAGGCCGCCGCCGCCGCAAAAGCAAAAGAAGAAGCACGATTGGCTGATCTTGCCAGAGGTGAACGTGCTAAATTTGTTAAAGACTCAATAGATGCAGTAAATGCAAAGGCGCAACAGGAAGCATTAGCTAAAACAACTCGTGAGAAAACTGTTAAAGATTCTCTTGACAGAGTAGAAGCTGCACGAATAAAAGCAGAGAAAGATTCAACTGCCGCGGCACAGATTGCTGCTGCTGCTAAAGCAAAGGAAGATGCACGCCAGGCAGATCTTGCTAAAGCAGAACGGATAAAATTTGCAAAAGATTCTACTGATGCCGCTAATGCAAAATCGCAACAGGAAGCTTTAGCAAAAGCAGCACGTGATAAAGCAGTTAAAGATTCATTGGCAGTAGCAGAGATAAAGGCTAAAGAACTTGCTGCTTCGAAAGCAAAGGAAGATGCACGTCTTGCAGAAATAGCAAAGGCTGGACGCGAAAAATTTGTGAGAGATTCTACTGCTACTGCAACAGAGAAAGCACGTCAGGATGCATTGGCAAAATCATTACGCGAAAAAGCAGTTCGTGATTCTATTGCCAAGATAGAAGACAAAGCGAAACAGGAAGCACTGGCAAAAGTGGAAGCTCAGCGTAAACTGGAAGAAATTCAAAAGGAAAAACGTGATCAGGCAGAACGTGATTCACTTGCTGCGGTAAATAAAATCAGGGATGAGCAGATGGCTAAGCAGAGTGAAGAAGATCGTAAACGCCAGGAAGCAGAAGCAGCAAAAACACGTCTTGCAGAAATTGAAAACAGGAAGAAATTACTTGCGCAAAGTCAGCAGGGTGGAGGACAGAAACCTGCAAGTGATATGAGTGTTTATCGTGTTGATTTTGACAAAGAATACGTACCGGAAGGAATAACAGATGAAACAATAACAGAAACAAACCGCACAATTTATCGAAGCATTGTTAAGTTTAAAGATATACAGGCTACCTATTTGAAAGTAGTGTACAGCTGGGGTGGTATTTTCTATTTTAAAAATGCAACGAGTATTACAGAAACTACATTTACCCTTGATTTGAAAAATTACCGTTCGAAGGTGAAATAACTTCAATATATATAATAACAAAGGCGTGGTAAATTATTCTACCACGCCTTTGTTATTTATAACCTGATTCAGATTTTGTAGGAGGTGGCAGTGTTGCGACCACTGAGCATGGAAAGAATGTCTTCTTTCTCCAGTTCGCTGTTGGTTTGTTTTACCAGTCGTATTAAACGCTCACGATCATTATCATTTCCAAAGCTGTATATATAATGACGTGCTGCACTTCTTAAATAATAGGGTTCATTATCATTCCATGCAAACTGGCGTATTATCTCAATGAGCAATGGATTGTGAGTTTGATAATTTAACGACAACCATTTTATGATGGCGTAATTCTGATAAGGATAAATGGCATTTCCAGAAGTAAGGAATTTCATCAGTGATCTGCTGATATCAATATTGAAACTTGCATAATGTTTCAGCAATGCAACTGTAAACTCCGGGTTTTTAGCCAATCGTTTGCTGCATTCGTTTAACAATGCCATTTCTTCAAGTTTATAATACAGAGATAATACTCTTGTAAAACGAATTTTAAAACTGTTTCTTAATCCATACTTTTTATGTTCCATCGGATGTTCATTCCTGTCGATGGATTTTTCTGTAACGATCCTGGTTTTATATACATTGAGATATAAACCACGCTCATACATTTTACCAGCCAATATTGCCAGCATCTGTTTACAGGAAGAACGTGAGCGGCACCAGATTTCAATATTATCTGATTCGCGCAGGTAAACCAAACCACCATAAGAATGAAAAAAACGATCAATCGGCTGAAGATAAAATTCTGTCAAAAGATCTGTTGCAAAGAAAACCTGTGGTACACCCTTATAGCCGAGCGGTGACCATTTCCTTAAGCAATTATCCAGTATGCCAACTGTTTCTTCCGGAGCTCCTTCTTTTATCAGTTCCTCACAAAGAATTCTGATATCGATGTTAGGCCCGAATGCAGTTATATCACTGGTGAGAATGCAATTGTATCCTTTATTGAAAAGAGGCTTCCGCATTTCCATCATGTCTTTCCCACCTCTCACAAATTTCTTCATCCATAACCTTTCTTCAGGATATTTTTTAAGAACAGTATCCGGATCATCAATCAACCTTCCGTATATTGATTTATAAATTGTAGGAAAGCAATCCATTGAAAGCAATATATATAATAGATGATCCTTTAAAGTCAGATAACTGAAATGGCGGATGAGACCTCCTGATTTCGGAACATCAATAGTTTCTGCAGATGATGGTACATATGCAGGAGATGTTATTTCATAATAAGTGTTCAGCAGCGTTACATCATCAGCTGATTCAATCCACTTATTTTCGAACGGGTAATCAATGGTAAGAGTATTACGTTCTTTGAATTGCTGGATAATCTGGCAGGCCAGTTTTATTTTATCGAGTGGCTGCATCATATCATCCAACGATTTTCGATTTGAAAATTTTTCTGTCAAGTGCATATTTACCCGGGCCACCTAAAAATAAGAATAGAAATACAATCAGTGCTTCAATTGCATGCGATGCAGATTCAATTGAATCACCACTTTGGTAGTGCCGGAAACAGGCGACAGTAATATGTATGCACATCATTAGCAAAACCGGACGGTAAAACAAACCTGCCATCATCAGTAATCCTCCGCAAAATTCAGCAAAGCTTGCCATAAATCCCCATCCTGCCGGATAAATATATACACCAAAGTTAGCCATACTTTGGCCGAGGCGTGTCCATGCCGGAGGACCGCCCATTAATTTTGGAAAACCGTGGAGAATAAACATGAAACCTATTCCAATCCTTAAGAACAACAGAGCATGATCCATATTCAGAACCGGTGCTGATTTGTTGAACAGAGGAACTTTTTTCATACCCAGCCAGAAGCTGAAAATGATTAACAGGAAAATGAGAATATAATATCCACTTACAAATTTGCTGATCCTTTCTGTCCATTGTTTTGCTTTACTACCATGAGGATGCAGTTTGTTGTATATATAAAAATTTTCAAGGCTTATGGCAAGCTGCATGGAGTAGTGCATAGAAATGGAACCTGATGAAAAACTCTCACCGGTTTTAATGGTGTTGCGAAACCAATGCATGCGTTCTGCTGCACTTGCATTATCTGACGGAGACTGAGAACTTATCATCGGAAACTGTGCAGTACCATGACAGGAAATACAACCGGAATTAGGATTATCAACCGGACCGTTTAATCGTCCTCCCCAACCGAATTTAAATTTATCGCGTAGTGCAGGATTGATGAAATTCTGTTTGAGGGATTCACCGTGCTTTACCAGTTCTGCAGTAACTCCCGCATCATTTCCCCAGGTTAATCCGGCAGGTTCCATTCTTAACCACGGATTTTCTGCAGGAGAATCTCCATTATAAATTAACGTTCCGAAAACCCATCCACTTCCATCATCAGCTCTTGAATCGCGTACTGCAATATCAAACTGTAACAAATGAAGACTGGCAACGTGTTTTTTAAATTTTTCATTTACACTGGTATGGATATTTGCCTGCCATTGCGGTGCATTTTTCAAATAAGGAGCAGCAAGAGTATCAGCGGCTGTAAAAAGTAATTTTCCACATACAGTTCCTTCCGGAAAATTAGAAAGTGATGGATCAGGATTTTCAGGATCTTTCCAAACCTGACCAACAACATAACCACCTTTCTCATTATAAAAACCAATTGCCCAATTCTGAGCAAAATCAACTTGCATGGGTCCTAACTCATAAGGTTTTGAATCACGTTCGCGCGTTAATCCGTTTATAAATTCACGTCCTAAAGTTCCATCGCGCGGATCACGCCAATGCATCCAGGGAACATGGTACCAACCACGAACTTTGTTATTCTGCATTTCCCAGTTGCATTCCACATTTCCTGCTAATATATATTCGTAAACCACCTGAACATACTTCAACGGTTCTTTCCTGAAATCAACTTTCAGCCACGGCATGTAATGATCATTGCCAGGTGTTTTTGGAAAATTTTGACTGAGTTTGAAAACCTTGCCTGTCCAACCATTTGGAGGTTGCTCACCTGCATCAGGAAACTGAGCATGGCCTGACAAGCAAATTACGGTAAAAACTAAAGTGTAAAGAATACGGTGAAACATAGAATATCCTGAACCTTTTATTACGTGAACAAACATACGGAGTTACCCGTTCAGCGATTAATATTCCAGTATGATTATCCTCATGTTTATGAACAACTTTCATTAACGGTAAAAAGGCCATTCATTGCTTTTAAATGAACGGATTAAAAACACAAGCAATCCAACTGCTATTACAACCAATCCTGATAACATAAATTGTAATCCCGTTGAAATAAAAACAAACGACCACATCACCACAACCAGAATAACCGGCAAAGGATATAACGGCATCTTATAGGGTAATGAAAGTGATCCGTTTCTTTTCCTGAGCATTATTACACCAACGGCCTGGGCAACAAACTGGATAATTATACGCATTGCCAGTATTGCAGTTATTACTTCAGATAACCTAAATAACAAACTGAAAATAAATGCAGTGGAGCCAAGTGCCAATAGTGATATGTGAGGAAAGTTTTTGGTTGGATGTAAGCGTGCAAACGATTTGAAAAAAAGACCATCGCGTGCAGCCGCATAAGGCACTCTTGAATAACCAAGGATCACTGCAAACAAAGAAGCCATTGCCACCCATAGTACCATTCCGGTTGCAATCATCGCCGCTGTTTTTCCATATAAGCGTTCAATAAATGAGCTGATGATAAATTCTGAATGTCTTGCTTCCTGCCAGGGAATAACGCTGGTAACGCTGATGTTCATCGCCAAATAAAGAATAGAAATTCCAGCTATAGAAAGAAACATACTTCTGGGAATATTCTTTTCCGGATTAATAATTTCTCCACCCAGATGACAAACATTATAATAGCCCAGGTAACTGTAAATTGTTTTTACGGAAGCCTGTCCCAATGCCATAAAAAATAAGGAACCAGTAACAGGTGATTGTGTCATTTCAATAATGGGGCCTGCAAAATTTCCATGTGTAATTCCACCAAGTATGATCCAGAGTAAAGTTGCAATCACACCAATCCATAAAAAAGTTCCGATTCTTCCAATGCTGTCAATCTTTCTGTATAAAAGGAAGGTGAGGAAAATAACGAGTAATCCGGAAATGATTTTTTTCTCAACGGAACTTAACTCAACAAGGTAACCGAAATACTGAGCAAATCCAATTGCACCGGATGCCACAACCAATGGAGCCTGTATGCATGTTTGCCATACGTAAAGAAAACTCAGCATGCGTCCGGCTTTACCTGGTCCGTAAGCTTCTTTCAAAAAATTGTAACTGCCTCCTGCTTTTGGATAAGATGCACCCAGCTCACTCCAGATCATTGCATCAATAAATGATAAAAACGCTCCGGCAATCCAAGCATATATAAAGAACGGACCACCCATAATATCAATAACCAGCGGCAGAACTATAAACGGTCCGATGCCAACCATATCAATCATATTAATTACGGTGGCCTGAAATAGTCCTAACCTGCGGGGTAACACTGGTTGATCATTCATAGCAGCGAAAATAGGATATTGAAAGCAGTGGAAATGGAAATTTATTCACTCCATATTTGAATATTCCCGATTAGAAAAAAATACTTGCAAAAAGGTACATGTGATGATTACCTTTATAGTAAACTTAAATACTAGTCATATGAATCTCACACAAAAACTGGATCAGTGGGCTTATGCTCATCATCCAAGATGGATTGACTTGTTACGGATTACATTAGGTGTAATTCTTTTTATTAAGGGGATTTTTTTTATCAGCAATTCGGAAAGTATTGTGGAGATGCTGAAGAACGGACGCTTTGAATGGATATCATTTGCACTGGCTCACTATGTTGCTTTTGCTCACCTGGTTGGTGGTGTTATGATTACCATAGGTTTGTTCACCAGATTTGCTGTTGCATTTCAGATTCCGGTTCTATTAGGAGCAGTAATTTTTGTAAACAGTAAACTGGGATTTTTCAGCGGGAATACAGAATTACTTTTTTCAATTGTGATTCTGTTTATGCTGGTTTTCTTCTTTATATATGGATCAGGACCTGCATCAGCTGATCAGGCACTGGAGAATGAAAGGAGAGAAGAGAAAGGGTAATCTGTTACAGATTATTTTGCAGCATCTGCAAGAAACTTCGCCAGACCAATATCAGTCAGAGGATGTTTCAACAGATCGAGTATTGCACTTAAAGGGCAGGTAGCAACATCTGCTCCCAGCTTTGCGCAATTGATAATATGCATTGCATGACGGATAGATGCAGCAAGAATCTGCGTTTCAAATCCGTAATTATCATAAATCAAACGCAGCTCTTCAATAAGTATCAATCCATCTGTGGATACATCATCCAGTCGTCCAATAAAAGGAGAAACATAAGTAGCACCTGCTTTTGCGGCAAGTAAAGCCTGGCCGGCAGAAAAAATCAATGTGCAATTGGTACGTATTCCTTTATCACTAAAATATTTTATCGCTTTAACTCCATCGCGGATCATCGGAACTTTAACAACGATCTGTGGATGAAGTTCAGCCAGCATTTCACCTTCTTTAATGATACCTTTAAAATCAGTAGAGATCACTTCGGCACTAACATCACCTTCAACAATATTGCAGATGTCCACATAATGTTTAAGGATATTATCATTTCCTTTAATTCCTTCCTTAGCCATTAAAGAAGGATTTGTGGTTACACCATCCAGAACACCCAGGTCGCTGGCTTCTTTTATCTGATCAAGATTGGCTGTGTCGATGAAGAATTTCATTTAAAGTGTATTTAGAAGTAAGCGGTAATTATATTTTGAAAATGAGGATGTTAAAAAAGAGTGGGTAAGCTACTTATATCGCACCGCTCAACCGTTTATCCTTGCTTTCTTCCGAACCTGGGGTGTTTCACAGGAGCTGGTCGTATAAGACTTACCCGGGCCAAAAGTAAACAGAAATCATATATAAAGAATACAAAATCTCATTATCAACAATTCTATTTATAAAAGAGTGCTGAGTGCTGGGTTCTGAGTGCTGGGTGCTGAGTATTTAGTTTATCTAATAATAAAGTGCTGAGTGTGGGGTTAAAAATTTCTGTTAGCTGTCGTCGATCAATTCTGAATTCTACATTCTGAATTCTGTATTTTTTTTCTCCGA
>JBDTVD010000165.1:0-7717 GCA_040007375.1 Bacteroidota bacterium
CTCACATCTCACATCTAACATCTCACATCTAACATCTCACATCTAACATCTCACATCTAACATCTCACATCAAACATCTCACATCTCACATCAAACATCTCACATCTTTGCTTCAAGATTTTTAATTAACCCGTAAATAAGTTTTCCTATGACATCTAATTTTTCAATCAGCACTTCAGATTCTTTCGGTTTAATAAAATTTAATTCGGTACTTAATAAAATCAAAGTATCCAATTCTGTCATTGAACCTAGTGCTATATGGAGAAAGTGGATAAACTCCTTTTTACCCTTTCGTGCGGCACCTTCAGCAATATTAACCGGAATAGATACTGCTGATCTTCTCATTTGTGATGTTAGTCCGAATTTTTCTTCTGAAGGAAATTCTTTTGTTACTAAGTATATTTCCTTAACAAACTCAAAACTTTTAATCCATGAATTTAATTTTTTGTGGGGCTTCATAATCTTAAATTATTTGTATTAATATACAGTTAACAAGTCAAATATAAAAATTCATCTCACATCTCACATCTAACATCTAACATCTCACATCTAACATCTAACATCCCACATCTAACATCCCACATATCACATCTAACATCTCACATCTAACATCCCACATCTCACATCTCACATTTAACATCTCACAATAAAATGAAACGTCAAACAAAACTCTTCGATAAAGCATTAATGATTGAAGCAACCAAACAATCATTTAATAAACTTAATCCACGAATTATGTTTCGCAATCCCGTAATGTTTACGGTGGAAGTGGGAACTGCATATATGCTGGCAGTTTGCATATGGATATGGACGGGTGAAAATTCGCAAGGTTCATTGGCCTACAATTTTATTATATTCTTCATTCTTCTGCTTACTGTACTCTTTGCAAATTTTGCAGAAGCATTAGCGGAAGCAAGAGGTAAAGCACAGGCAAACAGTCTGAGAAAAACAAGAGAAGAAACACCGGCAAAATGGATTCAGCCTGTTGGTGAAATGTATATTGATGAACTGAAAATTGTTCCATCATCACAACTTTCAAAAGGTGATATATTCCTGTGTGAAACAGGTGATATTATTCCAATGGATGGAGAAATAATTGAAGGTATTGCAACAATTGATGAAAGTGCCATCACAGGGGAGAGTGCTCCTGTAATTCGCGAATCGGGTGGTGATAAATCATCGGTTACAGGAGGGACAAAAGTTTTATCCGATAAAATAAAAGTTAAAGTTACCACTGAGCCAGGTGAAAGTTTTTTAGATAAGATGATTGCGCTGGTGGAAGGTGCATCACGTCAAAAAACTCCGAATGAAATTGCACTGACAATTTTGTTATCAGGGTTTACATTGATTTTTATTATAATCTGCATCACACTTGCTCCCTTTTCAGAATATGCAAAAACACAAATCCCGATTTCATCTTATATAGCTCTCTTTGTTTGTTTAATTCCAACAACTATTGGTGGTTTACTTTCTGCAATCGGAATCGCCGGAATGGACAGGGCATTGCGCGCAAACGTGATTGCGAAGAGTGGTAAAGCAGTGGAAACAGCAGGTGATATAGATGTTTTACTGTTGGATAAAACCGGAACAATAACAATCGGTAATCGGAAAGCCACAAATTTTTATCCTGCTGATGGAGTTAATGAAAATGATTTTATTAAAGCATGTGCTCTTTCTTCTTTAGCTGATGAAACTCCGGAAGGAAAATCCATTATTGAATTGTCAGGAAAGGATATTGTTAAAAATCTTTCAATTGAAGGCGCAACACTTATCAAGTTTACTGCAGAAACAAGAACAAGCGGAGTTAACCTTAAAGATGGAAAGCAAATACGTAAAGGAGCTTATGATGCAATCAGAAAAATTTCGGAGCAGGCAGGTAATGTATTTCCAAAAAACACGGAACAAAAAGTAAATGAAATTTCTTCTAAAGGAGGAACACCACTGGTTGTTGCAGAAAATGGAAAAGTAGTTGGGGTAATTGAATTGCAGGACATCATTAAAACAGGAATTGCAGAACGTTTTGAACGATTGAGAAAAATGGGTGTGAAAACGGTAATGGTTACTGGTGATAATCCACTCACTGCAAAATATATTGCTGAAAAGGCAGGAGTAGATGATTTTATTGCAGAAGCAAAACCGGAAGATAAAATGAACTACATCCGCAAAGAACAACAATCAGGAAAGCTTGTTGCGATGATGGGTGACGGAACCAATGATGCTCCTGCTCTTGCACAGGCTGATGTTGGCGTTGCAATGAATAGTGGAACAGCCGCTGCAAAAGAAGCTGGTAATATGGTTGATTTAGATAATGATCCTACCAAGCTTATTGAAATTGTTGAAATAGGAAAACAGTTGTTAATGACACGAGGTACACTCACCACATTTTCAATTGCAAACGATGTAGCAAAATATTTTGCAATTGTACCTGCATTATTTATTACCTCTATTCCAGCGTTACAGGCACTTAATATTATGAATCTTCATTCACCACAAACAGCAATTCTTTCTGCAGTAATATTTAATGCCATCATTATTCCATTGCTGATTCCTCTTGCATTGAAAGGAGTTGCATACAAACCGATTGGTGCAAGTGCATTGTTAAGAAGAAATCTTCTTTATTATGGTTTGGGTGGAATTATTATTCCTTTCATTGGAATAAAATTAATTGATCTTATTGTTACACTATTTATATAAATATATAAAATGAAAACGAATCTGTTTCCGTCATTAAAACTTACATTTCTGTTTATTATTCTCTTCATGGGGATTTACACACTTGTAATACTTGGAATAGCGCAAATTGCTCCCAACAATGGAAAAGGTTTCCTGGTGGAAGACAATGGAAAAAAATATTATGAAAACATTGCACAGAATTTTTCTGCAGATAATTATTTCTGGTCACGTCCATCGGCTGTAAATTACAATGCAGCAGGAAGCGGTGGCAGCAACAAGGGACCTTCCAATCCTGATTACCTAACAACAGTTCAGGCGCGCATTGATACTTTCATGGTTCATAATCCTGATATTAAAAAATCAGAAATTCCATCTGATATGGTAACAGCATCAGGGAGTGGACAGGATCCGAATATTTCTGTACAGGGTGCTATGGTGCAGGTGCCACGAATTGCAAAAACAAGAAATCTTTCAGAAGAAAATGTAAAATCATTAGTCAATCAGAATATTGAAAAACCACTGCTTGGATTATTCGGAACTGAAAAAATAAATGTACTGAAATTGAATATCGCATTGAATAAACTTAAATAATAAATTAAAATGAAAAAAATAATATCGCTAAGCTCCATGCTTATATATTTATCTTCTGCAAATGCACAGGATTCCACCAAAACAAATCCTTTAACATTTTCAGGTTATGCAGAAGTGTATTATAGCTATGATATTTCCAATCCCGCAACTCACGAACGGCCGTCTTTCTTTTATAATTTCAACAGGCATAATGAAGTGAATCTGAACCTTGGTTTTATCAATGCAAATTATACAGCTCAAAATGTGCGTGGTAATTTTGGATTGATGGCAGGTACGTGGGCACAATACAATTATTCGGCAGAGCAGCCACTGCTCAGAAATTTATGGCAGGCAAATATCGGAGTGAAATTGTCAAAGAAAAAAAATCTCTGGATTGACGGAGGAGTGCTGCCTTCTCACATTGGATTTGAAAGTGCAGTTGGAAAAAGTTGTGATGCGCTTACACGGTGCATCATTGGCGACAATACTCCAAGCTATGAAGGCGGAGTTAAAATAGGTTACACTTCTGATAACAGTAAGTGGTATCTTTCTGCATTAGCAGTAAATGGATGGCAAAGGATTGCGCGTATAGATGATAACAATACACCCGCTTTCGGAACACAAATCACATTCACACCCAACTCGAAAATAACATTAAACTACAGTACGTTTATTGGCAATGATAAGCCTGATTCAGTTAAACAGATGAGATACTATCATAATTTTTATGGCATATTTCATCCAACAAATAAATTTGCAATTACACTTGGTTTCGATTATTGTATGGAGCAGAAATTAAAAGGTAGCAGTGATTACAATAATCTTTACAGCCCTGTTCTGATTCTTAAATATCAGCTTACTGATAAATTTGCAATTGCAGGAAGAGGAGAATTTTATAATGATAAAAATGGAATCATCATCGCGACCGGAACTGAAAATGGATTTCAAACAAGCAGCTTTTCTCTTAACCTTGATTATGCACCGGCAAGCAATATAGTTTGGCGAATTGAAGGAAGAACACTTAACAGCAAAGACAAAATATTTGTTAAAGATGGTGATGCAGTAAATTCAAATACCTTTGTTACTTCATCACTTGCAATTTCATTTTAATGATTGAAGAGGATAATAAAGAGCAAAACGTTCAGCACTTTCTCGACTTAATAAAAAAGTCAAGGAAGGGGAAGTTTAAAATATATATTGGTATGAGTGCCGGAGTTGGGAAAACATACCGGATGTTGCAGGAAGCACATGCTCTTTTAAAAAATGGTATTGATGTAAAAATTGGATATATAGAAACTCACAACCGAAAGGAAACTCATGAACTTCTGCAGGGATTGCCTCTTATTCCACGACGAAAACTTTTTTATAAGGGTAAAGAGTTAGAAGAATTAGATGTGCAGGCTGTTATAAATCTGCGTCCGGAAGTTGTTGTTGTAGATGAACTGGCCCACACGAATATTGAAGGAAGTAAAAATGAAAAGCGCTGGCAGGATGTTTTGGAAATTCTTTCTGCAGGAATTAATGTTATTTCCGCAGTAAACATTCAGCATATTGAAAGTCTTAATGAAGAAGTAAAAAAAATTACCGGTGTTGAAGTAAAGGAAAGAATACCTGACAGTGTGGTTGCACAAGCCGATGAAGTGGTGAATATTGATTTAACTGCTGATGAATTAATTGTTCGTTTAAAGGAGGGAAAGATTTATCAGGCAGAAAAAATTGAAGCAGCACTTAAAAATTTTTTCAGAAGCGAACATATACTGCAGCTTCGTGAGCTGGCATTGAAGGAAACAGCATCGCAGGTTGAACGAAAAGTAGAATCGGAAGTAACGAAGGAACATGTGATGAAACACGAACGGTTTCTATCATGTGTAAGCAGCAATGACATCACAGCAAAAACTGTTATCCGTAAAACAGCACGACTGGCCAATTATTATCATAGTAAATGGTATGTGATGTATGTGCAGACACCAAAGGAAAGTGCAGATAAAATTCCTCTTGATAAACAAAGACATTTAATTAATAATTTTAAACTTGCGATTGAACTGGGTGCTGAAATTATTAAAGTGGAAAATGCTAATGTTGCCAAAGCGATAATAGAGCAGGCAGAAAAACGGAAAATTACCACCATCTGCATTGGTAAACCTCACCTTAATTTATTTCGTGTAATTATTGCTACCAATGTTTTTAATCAGTTACTTAAAAAACTATCTTCCAACGAAATTGATTTAGTAATTCTGTCGTGATATGAAAATTAAAACTAAGTTGCTGTTAAGTGTTGGTTTATTATTTCTCATGATTGGGCTATTAGCAGCCATAGGTGCAATTCAGATTAACACACTTGCATCCGACTCCAATAATATTTTAGTGGCGAATTATAACACGCTTGATTACTCACGCAATATGATAAAAGCGTTGGATGAAATTCCATTGGAAAAAGGTGCAATGCAGATTTTTGAAAGTAATCTGAAAAAGCAGAAGCAAAATATTACCGAAGTTGGTGAAGCAGAATTCACCGACAATCTCACTGTCCATTTTAATCAGTTGAAGGAAAATTATAATGATGCTGCAATTGCAAAAAAAGTCAGGAGTGACATCAGCGACATTATGAAACTGAACATGGATGCCATCCAGCGTAAAAGTATTATCGCTGCAAATACAGCAAAGAACGCCACAATATGGATAGCAATTACGGGAAGTCTGTGTTTCCTGATTGCGTTTGGTTTGTTTGTTAATTTACCTGGAGGAATTGCAAATCCTATTCGGGAATTAACGGAAAGTATTAAAGCAATTGCTGCAAAAAATTATTCTCAACGTGTACATTTTAAAAGCCAGAGTGAATTTGGTGAACTGGCTGATTCATTTAATACCATGGCAGAAAAGCTGGAGGAATATAATAACAGCAGCCTCGCTAAATTAATGATGGAGAAGAAAAGAATTGAAACTCTCATTAATAATATGCACGATCCTGTAATTGGTTTGGATGAAAACAAAAAAATAATATTTGCAAATGAAGTGGCATTAAAAATTGCAGGATTAAAGGAGCAGGATGTTATCGGGAAAAATTCTCAGGAACTTTCTGTATATAATGATCTCATCCGGTCGTTGCTCCAGGAAATAGGAGGTTCAGAAAATTTCACTGCTAAAATTGAGAAGAAACCATTAAAAATATTTGCAGATGGAAAGGAAAGTTATTTCGAAAAGGAAATTCTCAACATTTCAATAGTGCCAACCGGCGAACAAACATCAAAACTGATTGGTCATGTAATCATTTTAAGAAATGTTACACCGTATAAAGAACTGGATTTTGCCAAAACAAATTTCATTGCAACAGTATCGCATGAATTGAAAACACCGATATCATCTATAAAAATGAGCGTTCAGCTTTTGGAGAATGAGAAAATCGGAAAAATAAATGAGGAACAGAAGAACCTGATTGATAGTATCAGGGAAGATGCAACACGACTGCTGAATATAACCGGTGAACTTCTGAATATGACACAGGTGGAAAGTGGAAATATTCAATTAGGCATTCTTCCTGCAGTTCCTGATGAGATTTTACAGTATGCCATCAATACAAATAAAACACAGGCTGATGAGAAACACATAAAATTTGAAATTAATGTTCAGAAAAATATTTCAAAGGTGATGGCCGATAGTGAGAAAACAGCATGGGTGCTGACGAACTTAATTTCAAATGCTATTCGTTATTCTTATGACAATTCCATTGTATACTTAAATATTGCTGAAGCGAAAAACAAAATTCTTTTTTCAGTAAAAGATTCCGGACAGGGGATTGCTCCTCAATACAAAGAAAAAATATTTGACCGTTACTTCCGTATTCCGGGAACAATGAAAGAAGGAACAGGATTAGGACTCAGCATCAGTAAAGAATTTATAGAAGCGCAAGGTGGGCAGATAGCAGTTGAAAGTGATTTTGGTGCAGGAAGTACTTTTACAATTGCGCTTAATAAAGCTGATTGAGGAATTGACTTATAGAAATGTTCAGTTACTGAAATATTTTAAAAGGAAATCCATTATATAATTATGGTCATTGAAATTGTGTTTTTCAGTTAGAGTGGTTAATGTCATTAATTAAATTATTTTACTTCTGAAAAAGAGTGATTGTTATTCCGGAAGAAATAAGTTAAAGTTTGCATGTAATCCTTATACATTACTTTCTTTTTCTAACAATCAACAGGGTATGCATTTCATTTATAGTTTCTGATTTTGGATATGCAACAGAAAATATTTTCACCTCTTCAAAATTATAGTCACTCAATTGCTTTTTGATATTCTCCAGATCATGATAATAAAAATAAGTTCTGTCACCAGTACTTGCAGCCATGAAACCGGATTTATCAGGATCACCTTCCACAAAACTTAAATAGAGAACTCCATCCTCAGTAAGTAAATTATAGCAATCAGAAATTAATTTCGAAACATCTGACGGTGATAAATAAGGTAAACAAAATCC
>JBDTVD010000166.1:0-7710 GCA_040007375.1 Bacteroidota bacterium
ACCTGGAATAATTATCCTGCATTTGTCTGAACCAATCGCACTGGCGCATTCTTTTTCGACTTGTGACTTTAAAATCATTCAGGGTTATTCTAACTGTCAGAATTATTATTAATTGATAAGGCACTAGTCACCGACACACAGCCTACACACTAAGACTTAAGCCAGGAGATAAATGTTGCCGACTTTTTACTTAATAAAAAAACCCTTTCACTGATCACTCAGCAAAAGGGCTAACGTAGTTGATTAAAAATTCTTATTTATTATTCAATATAACAATCTTTTTCTGCAATTCATTTCCACTTTGTGTTTTTACAGAGATAAAATAAACTCCGTCATCCAGCTTTGGAAGTTGTAAAGGCAGAATTGAATTGATAGATTGTTTTTCAAAGTTCAATGCGGCTATTTTTTTACCTTGCAGCGAATACAGATTTACTTCTGTAATATCTTTAACCGGTACGTTGAATGAAATACTGATCCTGTCAGTTGCCGGGTTCGGATATATATTCATTGCATCATCAGCGCTTACATCATCAATACCTGTTAATGTTGTTTTATTAAACTGATACATAAAGGCGGCATTGATATTTGATATTCTAATGTAAACAGAGTCCGTTGTAATGTTTGTGATAGTCATAATATCTGCAACAGGAACATCGTAAGGTTGCTGCCAGATATTTGCTATTAACTGACCCGAAATTGCTGATGCACCACTGGCACTGAAAACAGTAAGAGCATTCCCGTTTTTATCGTAAGCATATACCTGGGGATTTACAGAAATTGGTTCGTACCTGTATTTATTAATAGCTGTTATATATATTCTGACACTGTCACCAGGAGGTGTTGCCATTTTATAATAGTCATCTTGATCCATACCATTCACACCATCCAAATAACCAATAATACCTTTTACTGTATCTAATGATGTAATTGTTTGTGCATGGGCTAAATCATCATTCGGATTAATTTCATTAACAACAGGAATGTCACTCATCTCCAATCTTAATGAATATGCTCCGCAATAGCCGATTCCCCATCCGGAGAAGTAATTCCGCATATGGATATATATAGTATCTTTTGCTCTTCCATAAATATGCATGGTATCCAAAATAGCTGTAGCTAATGGTGTATTTACATTGTTTGCAATAGTTAGATTATCAGAGTGTGGAGAGGATGAATGCGCTAACTGAATATAGGATGTACTATCTTTTCCTCTTGCGTAAACTGTAGGTGCAGGAATATTAAAGCCTGTTCCGATGGAAAGGTTGGTCCAGCTATAATATAAATCTGCGGTTCCGTTATCAGGGAGAATAAGTTGGAAATAATCATACTCATCCAGATAATAATTGTAGTTTTTATAACTGATATGACCGTTTAATACAACACCCTGTTGAAGTGGTTGTGCCTGTACATGAAAATTATTGGGTTCTGTTTCATTATTAGGAAATACATTCAGCATATTATAATGCGTAGTATAATTAAAAGGACCACCGCTAACATTTCCATAGTTTTCAAAAAGAATATATATGGAATCCTGCTCAACACCGGTTACTGCAAACGTATCAATAACAGAGGCAGAAGCAGCAACCGTAACCTGCTTGCTCACCCATACTACCTGATCTTTAAAAAACACCCTTATAATTACATCACCTGCAGAAGTAATACTGGTATTGTTAATCTCCGTTATTATGCGGATAATACCTTTTCCGGAAAGTAATGTTTTGTAATAATGAAAGGGAATATTAGTAGGACCATTATTATTATCCGTTACTGTTCCTGAAACCAGGTTACCTTCAGTAAGATTTTCGGCAGTTGAAAAGGTTCCCTGTCCGTAAGACTGCATACAGAATGTTAACCCCAAAAGGGCAAGTAAAATTTTTCTCATAGTTTTATTGCAATTAGCAGCACAAAAATCCAAAGTGGACACTGGTATTACAATAACTCATTTGTGTTATTTTTATATTTAGTAAGAACAAAGCAGAGGATGGTGAAACAGTTGAAGCAGTATCTTTTTATGTTAACTTATTTCTCCGAACTCCGAACTATTTTATCCTTCGTAGCTTTTTTCAAGCAAAGAAGGAATTACTCCGGACTTATGATGTTATACTTTCCTTACAAATTCTGATTTTAAATTCATTGCTCCAAATCCATCTACTCTGCAGGATATGTTATGGCCATTTTCATCAGTAAGTCGTATGTTCTTAACCTTTGTCCCTGCCTTAATTGGTTTAGGTGCGCCTTTAACAGGAAGGTCTTTTAATATAATTACAGAATCACCATTGATAAGTTCATTACCGTTTGCATCCATAACTTTATCCACAAGATCAACTGCAACACTTTCTTCTGCAGGCTCCCATTCATGCGAACATTGCGTACAAACCATCTTGTTTTGATTTGCATAAGTTAAATCGGAACTACAATTAGGGCAAAGGATGGTATCACTCATTTTATTTTAAATATATATGTTATGAAATTGTTAGTGCTAACTCTTTTTTATTTTGATAGAAAAGGAATGAGTTACGCAACACCGTAAAAATAGTAAAGTTTTTATAAGATGGAGATTCATTTTAAAGAGCAATTGTGGAAAAGAACTCATTCCATCACTTTATCACCTTAAAACACTAACTTTTTACACATTTTCATTCTGCCATCAACATAAATAATATAAACTCATTCTCAAAGCAATCAGTACAAAAAACAAACTCTTCTAAAACGGAAATGATGCTCTATAGAATGAAACCTGTTGCAGGAGACAACTAAATGACTCCTTTAAGGTTCTCTCACATTTTGCAAATAGTAAAATGCTTCTTTGCATTTCCACTTTGAATAACCATTTCATAAACGCCTGAAGCCATATTACTCATGGATATTTTCTTTGTTAATATACCTGCAGAAACCTGCAAATTATTGAATAGTACTTTAACCAGTCTTCCATCTGAATTATATATACTACAGGACAATGTTTGTGGTTCAACAATATGCAAACTCATTGTAGTGAATTCATCAACAGGATTTGGAGAACAGGTTATTGTTAATGGCAGTGATTGCAACTCAGTGAGTCCCGAAACACCAGTAGTATATTTTGCAACCAGTTCATGAAATGCAGTGCTGCCATTCACTATCAACTTACCATCCGGTGCAATGCTTATGCTTCCTGCATTTTCAGAAGCATTGTTAATGTTTAATTTTGCAACACCAAATGATGCATCCTGTGTACCATCAGTATGAAGACGAACAATGGCAATGTCATTTCCGTTTGCATTACCATTATCCATCAGTGTGCAGGCAATAACAACTTCATCATTAGATTCAATGGCAAGTCCACCAAAAAACTGGTAACCACTTCCGGTCATATTCCACGCAGTGTAAGCAATACCGTTTGTTCCAAAGCTATTATCAGGCATACCATTATTATCAAAACGCACGCACACTACACCATTGGAACTTCCATTATCATAATCAGAAGCAAGTATTATTTTTCCGGTAGAATTTATTCCGAGTTTCATCATAGGTGATAAAGCTGTTGATACTACTGCAATACTATCAATACCATTGTTTCCGAATGTTGCATCAACCTGACCATTCACTGTAAGCCTTGTAATAGCGAGATGTGATCCGGATTTGGTTATACCACCAACTATAATATTTCCGGTAGTATTATCCACAACGATGTTAAGCGGATACAAAGGCAATTGATTAATTCTTACAAATCCTCCTGTACCAAAAGAAGCATCAGGTGTTCCGTTATTCAACATAAGCCTTTTAATACCCAGCGCACCTGACCATATTATTTTAGTTCCTGATTGTAAGGCAATATGTTCGTATCCTGCACCAATTGTGCTGTCTGCTGCAATTCCATTTTGTGCAAAGCTGTTATCAGGAATACCATTTGAATCCAGGCATAATATATATAAATCATTATATGATATTGCTGTTGGTCGGCCTGCTGCAATTATTTTTCCGTTTGGCAGTTCAATAATATCGGAGAAAGACAATTGTCCGCTGGTAGTCCATCCATTAGTACCAAAACTGTTATCAATAGTTCCATTTGCCTGCAATCGTGCAATACCTGAATTTTCTCCGGTAGTGATTAAAATCTTTGCATCACTCTGAAATGCTATTCCCTGTGAAAAAGAACCTGCATTAACAGAAGAGAAAATGGCAGTACCTGCTGGTGTTCCACTTCCGAAGGATGGATCTAAAATTCCATATTGAGCAGTTGCCATCTGGTTGATACCGATTGCTGTATAAAGGAGAAGTAGTATTTTTTTCATAAGGATAAAATTTTTTATATCGCTCGTAAAAGTATCTGCTTACAAAATGGAAATCAATAGCGCATATGTAGTATTGCTATCAACATTCAAAAACCTCCCAATGAATAAAAGTGAAGTGAATTGAAGTTGGAAAATCAGTCAGATTATTTCTGCTCTGTTTCATGCAACACTTTCTCAATTCTTTTATCAGGGATCAGCCATATCAAAGCCACCAATATATAAAGTCCTCCTGCAATCCATATATTTATCCAGCACGATATAATACCAATGGTATAGAGTGGGGGAGAGATCTTTCCTTTCCAGTCTTTACCTATTGCTTTTGCAAGCAGTGAATTTTTACCTTCATTTTTAATGATCCGGATCTGCAATATATAATAAGCAATGCCTGCCATTAAAAGAATAATTCCATATAAAGCCATCGGAACTTTTGCAAAATGATTTTCTCCAATCCATCCTGTACAAAAAGGAACTAAAGAAAGCCAGAAGAGCAGATAAAGATTAGCCCATAAAATACCTCCTGTTACTTCATGAACTGTTTGCATCATATGATGATGATTATTCCAATATATACCTATATATATGAAACTTAATATATAACTTAAAAAGACAGGAATTAATCCTTTTAAATCAGAGAACTCTTCTCCATGAGGTACCTTAAACTCCAGTACCATAATAGTAATAATAATTGCCAGTACACCATCACTAAATGCTTCCAGTCTTCCTTTTTTCATTGATTTCTATTTATTAATGGAACTCAAACTTATGTTGTTTCTACTTATACAACAGCCGATAAAAATAGGAAATAGTAATTTAGAATAATTAAGTATTCAGGCAGGATTCCTGAATTATGTTTTATATTATGCAAAATGATTTTTAAGTACGGGCAGGATACCCGCGCCAGATCAGTTTCTGCATTACTCCAATACTTTTTTCGTTCATCATAAATTTCAAAATCAAAAATAAATGCTCTGCTGATGTTTGATGTGATTCAATAAAAAATCCTTTCTCCAACCAGCTCGATCTTATCACCAACATTAATCCATTTCCCAATCTCAGTAGCAGGAGCATAGCAGTTTACTGTTAAATGATAATGATGACCATATTCTTTTAACTTCGAAAATTCAGGTAACGTTTGTGCACGATGTCTTGCAAAAGATTTTGGAAAGCCATGTATAACTTCTCCTGTATCCGGGTTTCTTGTAGGCACAACACATCTTGCTCTTGGACTCATGCCAAATAAAGTTACGTTACCGACTTTATATTCGATGCCACTCCCTTCAGAGGAAAACAAATGATCTTCCCAAAAAGCCGGAACACCAGTAATTTCTAAGGTTGCACGAAAACGTTTTCTTGTTTCTTCCAAAGGCATATTACCAAACCATCCGGAAATTATTTGTAAACTTTCTGTTGAAAGAATAGTTAAGCCACTAATATCCGGAATGTCCATAAAGCGTCCCGTTTTATTTTGATTTAGAATAACAGCAATACCAAAATGTGCAGATAAATAATCCTGTATATCAGTTATATTTTTTACTAAATTAAAATGGCTCCAGGTGCTTTCCTGTTGATGACGAAAGGAGACTACTTGATTTTCAAAATCAATTGATGAACGTAAAGTATGCACCAGTGAATTTGATTTACCGATAATAAAATTACCTTCTGCATCACTCATTGCATATTCCCTGTCGTGTAAAAGGCAACCGCCTTCGGTAATTTGCGCCTTTTGCAATGAAACTCCATCCAACGACTTTATTGGATAAATAGTTATTCCGCTAATTGCCGGGTTAACTTTTGTCATGCTTTGTATTGGTTATGTTGTTTCTACTTACGCAACAGCCGATAAAAATAGGAAATAGTAATTTAGAATAAAATGGTATTAAGGCAGGATGCCTGGGTGAGGTTTTATATTATGCAAAATTACTTTTAAGCACGGGCGGGATGCACGAGCCAGATTGTTCAGAAGGGTATAAAATAAAAAAAAGTTTCAGCATAGATCAACTATACTGAAACTTTCATTTATAAATTAATTACTTACTAAACAGTATACAATTCTTACTTACCTTTTCCCATTCTGCTGATGAGAAAAATTATAAGCACGATAACTAATACCACTATAAAAATTCCAAATCCCATTCCAGCTTTAAATATGCCGCCAACAACCTCACAGCTTGAAAATGCAGTAAGAAATAAAATAACAAGTGCAGTTAACAATGATTGTTTTTTCATAAGTCAGGATGTTTTTGGAGCGGACTCAGTTTTACTTTTAAATTCATCTTTTATATCCTTTGCTTTGTCTTTTCCTTTTTCCATTAAATCTTCTGCCTCGCTTTTAGCATATTCCAATTCATTGGTTGCGGATATAAGAAAGTCTTCAAACTTTTCTTTTAAATTGTCAAGGTATGTTTCTCCCTTTTCAGAAATTTTTCTGCGTGTATTTCTTCCCTTGTCTGGTGAGAATAATATTCCCAATGCTGCACCAGCTGCCAACCCTGCTAATACGCCTATTAATAATTTTCCGGTTTTCATAGTTTAAATTTTTTTAGTGATTGATATGTAATTGTTTTTACAAAAATAAATTTTTCAGTCTGCATTTATACTTAGCCAGGCAAATAATTTAAGTTGAAAATAATCTTACGGGATTACCTGTTTCAACTTAATGTAATTTAGTTTTAATTAACGGTTTTGACCTGAACCCTGGTTACCACTTTTATTGGAACCCTGATTGCCATCCTGTGTACCTTTTTGACCAGTACCTTGTTGATTCTTCTGGCCATCAGCAGTAGGAGTTTTCGATCTTTGCTCAGTAGTTTCCTCTGTATCCTCATCATCATCAGCAGTGAAATTCTTTTCAGAAGGATTACCTTCCTTTTTATTTCCCTGATTTTGCTGATTACCTTGATTTTGTTGCTGACCTGTTGGAGTTTTCTGGCTCTGTTGGTCTTTTTGATTTTCTGCCATTTTTTTATTTATTTAAAAGTTTAATTAATAATAATGAATTGAATTATATTTTTTTTATTTGTTATAACTGCCTAAACAAATATTTGTGCCAACTGCTATTTACACTAAAGGAATACTGGCTACTGGAAAAAAACAATTTATAATTACCATGCATTTTGTCGCCCTAAAATCCACAAAATGTGGAATTGATTATGCAGGTTGTGTAATTGCTTTTTATAGCAACTTATAGTTGTTCCTTACTCAAAAGAAAAATGAAAAACGAAATGTTAATGGAGGAAAAGGAAGATGGCTGGAGTACCTGTTTTACAAATCATCCTCATATATAATGAGGAAGTTTAATTGATGTTGTGTATCTATCCTGCTGTTGTTTTGAAGATGTTTAATGCTCTTAAAGGAAAGCATTCTCCTTCACAACAAAAATCCTCCTGCGCTCGGAGAGCTATGGAGGATGAAAAAAACCCCACCACTCAAGGCAGGGTTC
>JBDTVD010000167.1:0-7647 GCA_040007375.1 Bacteroidota bacterium
CAGTGCTGTAATACGACCATTGCCACAACCGGCATCCAGAATTCTTTTTTTATTCCGGAGAAATGCGGTGAGCTCTTCACCATTAAGAAATCCATTTCTGTTCAGTACCCAATTAAAAATTTCAGATCCTTCCTTTAATGTTTCTTCAAAGGCAAGATTCGGATTGTTGGTCCACTTTGCACGAAAACTTTCTGAAGTATTATTTTCCATAATCAAACTGTTGCTTTTAGTGTTTGCTCAAGGCCGGTTCTTACATTCACCAGCGGAGTATATTGAATAGCATTATATAATTTACTGCCATCTCCAACAAGGCTTGATGGCTCACCTGAAATATCGGAAACAGTTGCTTTAATCTGAAGTAAACTTTCAATCACTTCAACTATATCTTTAAGACTTACTACATCGTTTCCTGAAAGATTATAAACTCCTGGATCGGGAAGATCTGAAGTGAGAGCAATAATCATTTTCACACAATCGTCAATATATAAAGGCGATAAATAGATGCCTGCATTTCCGGCTAGTATGAGTGGCTGATTTTGTTTTATCCGTTGTATAATTCCCGGAATCATCATTTGCTGCTGTTCCGGACCATAAACAGAAAATACTCTTAATATATATGTTTTAAAATATGTACTATATGATTGTATCAGTTGTTCCGCAGCAATTTTTGAAGCAGGATAAAACCGTTCAGCATGTACTTCATCTGTTTCTACCAATGGTTTGGAAGATGCTTTATACACACTTCCTGTACTGGTGAAAATAAAATTACTTACCTTATTTTTCCTCGCCCACTCCAACAACCTGAAAGAAGCATTTATATTCACCTGAAACATATCTTCAAAACCATCAGGCTCTTTACGATATTGTGAAGATTGTGCCAGATGAATAACAGTATCAATTTGCTCAGGAAGATGTTCTGTAAAATGAGGGTCACTTAAATCCAGTTGCAAAGAAGTATATCTGTTTGAAGGATTTGAATTACGACTTACAGCATACACTACATTTTCATCATTTAAGCACAAAGCATTTACAAGATGGCTTCCTATATATCCACCTGCACCTGTAACTAAAATATGTTGAACACTATTACTCATATACTTTTTCTCCATCAATAAAAATACGGCACCACCATTCGAAATTAATAAACGACCAGATCAGTAAACGATGATTAATATTTTTGTTGGTGTGCTCATCAATAATATTTTTAACAAAGTCAGGCTGTATATATTCAGAGCTTACTGTTTTTTTATTTAAGAGGAGATTCTTAACATACTGTAAATTTTCTCCTCTATACCAGGATTCATCAGGAGCAGAAAATCCCTGTTTCTTTCTGCTTATTACTTCCTGCGGAATTAAACGGTTCATCGCATTTCGCAAAACATTTTTTCCATCATCAAACTGCATCTGGAATTTACGAAGCTTGGCAATTTCATTTTCATCCATTTTCTTCATCGCTTCCAGATTACCCAGTTTATACTTTACAGGAATCTTTTGCGCAAAGTCTACAAGGTCATTGTCCATGAAAGGAAAACGTTCTTCCAGCGAATGTGCCATTGCCAGTTTATCACCTACTACAAATAAAGCAGGTAAAAATGTTTTTGCTTCAAAATATAAAGAGTTGGCAATATGATCTTCGGGCGAATCATACTTCAGTTTATCATTAAAGAGAAATACATTCCGGAAAATATCATAAGGACTCTTCAACTGGTTTACTTTGGAATATATATCAGGTGTAAACAGGTTTACTTTATTCTGGTCACTCACTAACCGTTGCCAGAAACCATAATACTCTTTAAAATAATCTTCCTGGTTAATTGATTTAAACACTCTGTAATATCTCCAGGGATATCCACCATACAATTCATCACCACCAGCACCACTTAAACAAACTTTCACAAATTTTGATGCAAGTCCTGCTATATAATAATTAGGATAACTCATCCCTACTCTCAGATCTTCCAGGTGATACACCAGTCGTGGTAAAGCCCAGCCAAGATCTGCAGCATTTAATACCTGTTCATAATGTTCTGTGCGGAATGCACTGGCCATTAACTCCGCATCACGTCTCTCATCAAAATTTGCTTCACGTCCGCTGGCAGTACTCATATCAAATCCACATGTGAATGTTGCCAGCCTTTTGGTTTGTGATGATGCTACTGCTGCTATAGAACCGGAATCCATTCCACCACTAAGATAACTTCCCACTCTTACATCAGCAACCATCTGCCGTTTTACAGCCTGATTAAACAAACGCAATGTTTCTTCACAGGCATCCGCTTCGGAAATATGTTTATCTGTATCCGTAAAATTATAATTCCAGTACAGGTATTCCTGCAGGCGGCAATTTTCATCAAACCTTAAAACACGTCCGGGAGCCAGCATCTGCACTCCATCAAACAAGGTGTGAAAACGAAAAACATTCTGGAAGGTGAAATATTCATTCAGTGCTTCAAAGTTTAATTTTACTTTGAATTCAGGATGCTGCATGATGGCTTTCACTTCAGATGCAAATACAATTTCATTTCCACGGTTCCATATATAAAGTGGCTTAATACCAAAACGGTCGCGGACAAGTATAAGTTCCTTCTTAGAATTATCCCATAGTGCAAAAGCGAACATGCCATTCAGTTTAGGAATAACATCCAATCCCCATTGCAGATAACCTTTCAGTATTACTTCTGTATCAGTGCCTGATATAAACTGGTGACCGGCATTCTGTAATTCTTTACGTAACTCAGCAAAATTATATATCTCACCATTGAAAGTAATTACCACATTACCACCATCAGCATGCATAGGTTGCTTTCCGGCAGATGAAAGATCAAGAATAGCAAGTCTTCTATGACCTAATGCAACACCGCTTTCGTTTAATATAAAATGTCCTTCACCATCAGGACCACGATGCGCAATTGCATCCGTCATTTTCCGGATAAGTTCCGGTTCAATAACTTTACCTCCAGGTCGGTATATTCCCGCTATTCCACACACAGAATTAATTCTTTATATATTATTAAAATCAGAAATGAAATCATTTATCACTGAGAAATCATTTATCAATTCCTTGTGATTTTCTCCAGTTAATCAATCTTGATAATCCATCAACAAGATTATACTTATACATAAAACCAATTTCATCTCTTGCTTTTGCAACTGAACCAATTCTGTTCTGAACCATTGCACGTGCATCATCAGCAGAATAGGGTTTATATATTACTTTCAGATCCGATTTCTTTAACTGAAGGATAGTGTTACAGAGTTCATTAATCCTGGTTTGTATTTCTGTACCCACATTATAAAACCCGAATTTCGTATCGCTTACCAATGCATCAATATTACAACGTGCTACATCTTCCACATATATAAAGTCATAAGCCTGTGATCCATCACCATTTATTTCAGGAGCGATGCCAGCTTCAATTTTATTCAGCATGATAGGAATAACACCCGTATACGCCGCATGTTGATCCTGTCCGGGACCATATACATTCATATAACGCAGACCAATCACTTCTAAACCATAACGATCGTTAAAAGCAGTACACATAGCTTCACCGGCAATTTTTGTGGAACCATAAAAGTTCTTATTATTAAAAGGGTGGGTTTCTTTCATTGGTACTTCCACTGCATCACCATAAACAGAGGCAGACGATGAGTAAATAAGTTTTTTAACTTTATTCTTAACACATGCTTCGAGCACATTAAAAGTTCCTGCGATATTTACTTCAAAAGCCGTACGTGGAAAATCTTTACAATGAAGCAACCACATTGCAGATAAATGAAACACATAATCCACATCTTTCATAGCTGCATCCAGAATATCAATATCCCTTATATCACCGCCAAAAGCAAAAACGGAACATCGTTTATCATTTAACGACTCCTTTATATTCTCCTGTTTCCCACGGGCAAAATTATCATATATAATAACCTCACTCACCGGATGTTTAAGCAATTCGGCAACAACAAAAGATCCGATGAATCCTGCACCGCCAATAACCAGTATTTTTTTATTTTCAAGTTTCATGCTCAATAACAATAATTAATATTCATTTCAAAAACTATTTTCCTGCTGCCAGGTTCCTTCTAATTAACACCTGATAATTTAAATGTACTTTTCTTATACTTAAACTGTGAATTCAATGGTCGCGAAACCAACATCAGTTGCGTAACACCTGTAAGCGTTTGCTTAACCGGAAATGAGGAGCCGGCATAAATCCATGGCTTAACACTAATATCCTTCACCAACTTTGCATTACGGTAAAATATAGCATCCTCGCCGGAGTTTTCCGTTTTTCCATCTATTATATATAACCCTTCCGTAGTTTGTACAGGTGACTGATAATATACAAATTCACTGCAGGAAATATCAGCTGATTTATTCGCTGTTATATCAGTAATTTCAAACTTTTTTAATGATTCTTTTCTCTCAAATTCTATTTTCAATCCAGTAATTACAATTTCCTTAAACCGAAAAACTTCATTCAGCCCATCCGATTTACTATGTTTATACTTCAACACTTTTGATGTGCTGTCACTAAACGTAACAGTAATTTCCTTTACATCAGGCTTAACTGATCCCGTGTTGTAATTAATGGAAATCATATCCATACTTACAGGAGTTTTGAAAGTTAAATTAACCAGTGGATTGCCGGCAATACTATCAATAAGTATCACAGCAACATTTGTAGCTGCAGAGTTGTCAACCATCTTCCCAAGTATACTACCTGCAATGACAGGAAACGACCTGATTGATGCAATTGAAGAAGTAGTGAGCAGATTATTACTTGCACAATTTTGTAACATCACTGATGAATCCTTTTCAAATACCATTGGTGTTGCGAAGTTGACATCATTAAAAAGGCACTCCACAAATCCTACACTTTTATTATAACAGTACACTGACCATTGCATCATCTTACGATGAAAGAACTCATCCTTCGTAATACGATAAAGTGTTTTCATTTCAATGTACTGTGCTTTCATATACCAGGGTTTCACTAGCTCTGCTCCACCTCTGTCGTAACGCAGATTACTGCCATTGTCGTAAAAATCAACAGAGTTTTTTAATGAAGCGAGTAACTCCGGATACAACTCAGCAGCTCTTTTATCATCAGGAAATAAATTGAGATAATCATTCAGGCATACAATACTGATCATATTACCATTTAACACATGTGTGTGCCGTTTTGAATTTACATACTCTTCAATCCACCATCCTCCTTCGGGAGTTTTCTTCAGGCAACCACCTTCTTCAACAGGTGTTAACATATAATTGCAAACAGCTTTGATCCTTTTTAATACTGCAGGATCTTTTGTTATATAATAATATCTTATTAATACAGCAATCACTTCTCCCTGTGCAAGGCCGGACGTCCATCCAATAGGTAAATCATGAAAAACATATCTGTAAGGATAATATATCTTATCATCTTTCTCCACACAAACTGAATCTGCCAACAGCCAGTTCATCTGGTTCATAAAACTCTTTTTATATTTTTCATCCCCTGTTTCGCGATAATAATCGAAGCAACTCAATGCATACTGACTAATGGTTACAGGATTGTAATTATTTCCATTCACATTCACAATTCCGTACTTATCAAATTTAATACGCGTAGCATCCTTCTCCCAATGGCCAGGTCTTACAGTTTCATACAATATATAAAAAGGTTTTAGCCAGCTGAAATCAACAACTGTATAAGAGCTGATTGACAATGGCAGAAAAAGCATTGACAGAACAAGGCAGAACACAGCTATTAATTTACGATACATCGGCAAGCTAAGATAGTGTTTAAATTTATGCATCTACATGTCATTTCAGGAGGTAAAATTCTTCATCCAGTAGTTCAGTACCGCCAATCTCCAGGTAAGTGCAACCATTTTATTACTTCCTTTCTTATACTCTGTTAAAACATGTGATACTTTATCAGCATTGAGAAAAGGAAGGTCTGAAGATTTGAAGTCAAGAAGATGAGATAAGGGTCCACGTAACCATTTACTTTCTCCCGGTGTTACAAAACCTTTTTTATCCTTCCTGTTTTTTACTGCTTCAGGCAGAATTCCATTTAACGATTGACGAAGAATATCCTTTGTAACAATACCATTCACTTTATCTTTAACAGGAAGAGAGAATGCAAATTCCACCAACCTGTGATCAAGGAAAGGAACTCTTGATTCAATAGAAAATGCCATGCTGTTTCTGTCTTCATAATGAAGCAGTGATGGCAAACTGGTGGAAAACATTAATTGATAGAGAAAATTATCTGTTCTGTTTCCATTTACATCAGGCAATTGAAACGGTGCAGGTGTTGCTGATTGATTACTGAGGAAAGGATAATACTTTTTATATTCAAGAGCATACAACTGCTGCTCATGCATAGTAACACTTAAAAGACTCTTTGCAATATGAGGCATAAAAGAAGCTCCCGTTTGTTTGCTTATTGCTGTTGTTGTCTGAAGTGCTTTTGACAGTTTAAAATTCCTCAGCTGATCTGCAATTACTCTGTAGAATGTGTGCATATATCCACCAAGATATTCATCACTTCCCTGACCATCAAGTACCACTTTAATCTTCTGACTTCCTATCAGCTTCATTAAAAAATACTGCGACATAAAAGAAGAACCTGTGCAGGGAACATCAGCATGATATAATGCATGATGAAAAGATTCACCAACTTCTACATCAGTTGGCGAATAATAATAAGGTTCAATTGCAGGATATTTATTTAATACTTCACGGATAAATGGACGTTCATCCACATCACCTTTACCTTCATAATATATACTGAAAGATTTGTATTTTATTCCGGGATGTAAATGCTGCACCATTCCTGCAATAGCTGAACTGTCCAGTCCGCCACTCAGGCAACTGCCCACTGTAACATCACTTCGTAAATGTAAGTTCACACTGTCTTTGAAGAGTGCCAGAAATTTTTCCTTTTTTTCTTCTTCTGAAATATTCAGATACTTTCCTGTTTCAATATCCCAATAACGCTCAATGGTGATTTTACCATTTTCTATGATTAAATTATGAGCAGCAGGTAATGCTTTAATTTTTTCAAAATAGGTTTCATCATTATAACACACCCATCCCATCTGCAAACCTCTGCTTACCTGATCGAGATTTAATTCATTGGAAAATAAGGGCGACAATTTCAAAGGTTTGTATTCACTACCAAAATAAAACCGGGAACCATTATATATATAGTAAAAAGGTTTGATGCCGAAGCGGTCGCGGGAAGCGAAGAAAATTTTCTTTCTTTTATCCCATATAACAAACGACCACATGCCTACAAACTGCTTCACACAATCGGTTCCCCATTTACGGTAAGAAGCAAGAATTACTTCCGTATCAGAACTGGTTGTGAATTGCATTCCTTCACGCAGCAACTGCTGTTTAATTTCAATATAATTGTAAATCTCTCCGTTAAAAATAATTACCAGGTCATCGTAATGCATAGGTTGATTAGCTTCTGAGGAAAGATCGATTATGCTCAACCTGTTATGACCCAACCAAACATCACCATCATTATATATACTGGAATCATCAGGACCACGATGTGCAATACTCTTCAGCATATTATGGAGCAGACGATCAGCATCAGTTGCTGATAGTACAGGATCAATAAAACCACTTATGCCACACAT
>JBDTVD010000168.1:0-7616 GCA_040007375.1 Bacteroidota bacterium
TATTCCCTGAAAGCTTAAATCTTCTCCTTCAGTTAATGTATCACCAATTTTAAAATTACCGGAATCATATAAACCAATTACATCACCAGGCCATGCTTCATCAATAATACTTTTCGCCTGTCCAAGAAATGTTGCAGGAGAGGTGAAGCGTATGTTTTTATCAAGACGTACATGATGATAGAATTTATTTCTTTCAAAATGGCCGGAACAAATTCTTAAAAATGCAATCCGGTCTCTATGTCGTGGATCAAGATTCGCATGTATTTTAAAAACGAATCCTGTAAAATTTTTATCCAGTGGTTCAATCATCCTGTTATCAGTAGGACGAGGTCCGGGAGTAGGAGAGATAGTACAAAAAGTATCCAGTAATTCCTGCACACCAAAATTATTTATCGCACTACCAAAAAAAACCGGTGCTTCTTCTCCTGTAAGATATATATTCCTGTCGAAGTCACCATACACACCATTTATCAATTCTACATCTTCGCGCAGTTGTGATGCATACATACCCGCAATGCGATCAATGATTGGATCATTGATATCTTTTATCTGAAGTCCAACAGGTTTTTTATCAGTGCCCGGAGTAAATGCATATAAACTCTGATCAAATAAATTATATACACCTTTAAACGTGCTGCCAATACTTACCGGCCAGCTTAACGGTCGTACATTTATTTTAAGTTTTTGCTCCAGTTCATCCAGCAGATCGAATGGATACTTTCCTTCACGATCCATTTTATTTACGAAAATCATAACAGGGGTTGCCCGCATTCTGCAAACTTCCATCAGTTTGTAAGTCTGTTCCTCAACTCCTTTCTGACAATCAATAACAAGTATTACACTATCAACAGCAGTCAGAGTTCTGTAAGTATCTTCAGCAAAATCCTTATGGCCCGGAGTATCAAGTAAAGTGATCAGCAAATCTTTATATTCAAAATTCATTACAGATGTTGCTACAGAAATTCCTCTCTGCCTTTCAATATCCATGAAGTCACTGGCTGCACTCTTTTTTATTTTGTTGGATTTCACTGCACCTGCAGTTTGAATGGCTCCACCAAATAATAAAAACTTCTCTGTTAAGGTTGTTTTACCGGCATCAGGGTGACTGATAATGGCAAATGTTCTACGCTTGTTGATTTCCTGTAAACTGCTCATATCCGCTTTGTGAGCGGCAAAAATAGCGCATTAGATAGAATGAAGGAACGATTTAATTTTGAAAATTACTGAGACACACCTTTATTCAGTTCATTCGACATTTTCTCATACTTCTGAGCTAATGTCAGATTACCGGAAATCTTATAAGCCCTGCTCAGACTGTCAGCAGCCATTGCAGATTGTGGGTATCGTTCAATAGTATATTTTAAAACAGTAATTGCATCATCCACTTTACGTTTACGCATTAACTCTTTTCCAACTGATAAATATTCTGTTTCACCATCAGAATTAATTAGTGCCATTTCATGATTCAGAAGATTAATTCTGTCTATATATTCCTGCGCTTCCAGAGTTCCATCAACAAGGTCAGTTCCATATAAATTTAAACAGTCGTTAATCTGTGCTGATGTGAGCGGCTTTCCACAATTGTATTTTAGATAGCGTGCATGAGAGCGATCTCCCTGTACAAGAAAAACAGTATCAGTTTCACTTCCCAGAATTTCGTTGAATGATAAATGTGCTGCCAGTGCAAGCTGAGAATAATTCTGCGATTCATTTTTAAATCCACCACATTCAGTCTGCCATAACTGACGGATCAATTGCATACCACCTTCAGTTGGAGCAATACTGTAAACTGCGCAGGCAACATTTCCCGGACCTGCATGATATGCATGCAACACTAAAAGACGAAACCAGGTATCAGTTTCATTGTACGGTATTTTTAAGGAATCAAGAATTACTTTTACTTTAGGAATGCACATTGTACCTATCAGTTTAGATGCTGCATAAGCAGAACGATTTAAATCTGATCTTTCATCTACAGTATTGTTGACTTTCAACCCAAATTTTATAGCAACGGATTTCATCAGCTGAAATGGTCCTTGTGCTCCAGCCCATGATTTCTGACCGGTTTTACCTGGACTTTCAATCAGCAATATAGTTTGTGCATACCAGGGATCAACGCCATAATCAGAAAAAGCTTTTACGGCTTTGCTCACCGTTAATAATGATTTGCGGTGTTCAAAGAAATCTCTTCTTCCTTTTGTAACAAATAAATTAGTGTTGCATTCTATTGCATTACTACAACAGAGTTCCTTTTTATAAAAATCTTTCTCAGCTTCCGATTGTTTCATCCACTGATTAAAATCAAGAACTTCCAATGGTCTTCTGCAAGAAGCAATATTCATAATTGCTGAATCAGGAGAAAGACGCATTACATTTTTCCAGAACTGTGGTTGAGCCAGCGTATCCCAGCCTTCATTAAACAAAGCATCATCGTTTACAAACTGCATTACAGAAGTATCACTTGCACTTACTACCACTTTGTTAATGATCAGTGCGGTTTCTCTTTTTATTGGTTGTGCAGTTACAGGCTCCGTACGTGTACAACTGTACAGCAACGATAAGGGTAATAAAAGCAGTAATTTATGTGTAGCGGAAAGATACTTTTTCATGTTTCTATAAATAACGTTCTTACGCATTTTAATAACGCGGGTTTCAAACACTAATTGCAATGTTAATATACGGTGGTGTGGAACGGTTTCACAAAAATAAGGGATGGAAAGCTATGATTTGTATGTTAAACACCTAATTCTTAACACTGGTTTGTGAGATACGGATGTCTTTACAGAGCATGAAATTATCGAAAACAGTGACTTATATTTGCAGCCTGAAACCCATTTTAATCTGAATCATGGCAGGAATTCATTCAAAAGAATCTATAGAAATTACTATTGGAGCTGAACTTAAGTTGTTTATTAAGTCTATTACAGCATCCTTCAGCTTTATATTTTACCAGAATAAATATGATTTTGCCAAGAGGGTGGAAATGCTGGAACTGCTGGATAAAACAGAGGTAATGCAATTTGCTATCAGAATTGAACAGGCTGAAGTTGGTTCACAACTGGTATTAACAAGAAAGGAAGTTTACCTGTTTTATACTGTGATGGAAGTGGTGTGCAGAAGTTTTCTGACAGAAATTGCCGATGATTTTAAAGCAATGGCACTTAAGCTAAATAAGGTGACAGAAGAACGTTATAATGAAGTACGGAATACAGAATTGAAGATTGCACAGGTGTTGATTCAGCAGATCAGAAAAGATTTTTCCAATGAACCGGGATTTGACGATCTCCTGGAAGAAATTGAAATGCTGGAAGATTAAGGAAGTCCGATTACTTCACGCAATTTCTCACGATCAAATTCATGAGGATAGAATGTTCTCAGTGATAAGTCTGAATTATAAATCAACGTTGCAGGAATATTTCCTTCCCAATCCTTGCTAACTAAATCAATCCATTTATTGTAATCAGGTTCATCAAGAAGAAAAACAGAGGAAGTGATTTTTTTATTTTTCAGGAAGGGATTTAAACGTGTTTCAAGTTCTCTTTTAAAATCAAGGCTGATAAAAATAAAACGTACTTTTTTTTCTTTACTATCATTTTCTGCTTCGAGGAAATAAGGTAATTCTTCTACACATGGCTTGCACCAGGTTGCCCAGAAATTAATGATATAAGTGGTATCGTTTTTATAATTAATAATTTTTTCCAGCTCCGGCAACTTAATAATTTGTGCAGTCTGAGCATTCAGAAAGAAAGAAGAAATACTGAGAAAAAAAATACTGAAAAAAAGTCGCATATTATCTACGAATTACGAATATGAGCGAATTTACGAATTGGGTATTTATCAGTTTCCGTTTGCAGCATCGCGGGAATATTCATCCCATTTTTTTGATGTATATATATTCTCTCCGAAATACAACAACACACGCATCAGCTGATCAGGTTGCTGGAATCCTGCAAGAGGAGTAAGCATTGCAAATTTATCATCCAGGAAAACAAAAGAAGGATAACTCATCTGGCCGTTCAGTAATGATATGGCAATTTCATTGGCTTTGTTTTCTGCTTTATAGACGAAAATTTTATCAAAGAAATGAATGGTATCGTGTGTTTCTGCATCCAGTTTCACAGCATAATATTTTTCATTTATATATTTAACAACTGCAGAATCCTGAAATGTAGTTGCATCCATTCTCTTACACCAGCCACACCATGATGTGTACACATCAATAATCATTTTACGTGGTTCCACTTTACTTTTTGCAACAGCATCTTCAAACGACAACCAGTTGATAGGACCTTTGTGCTCCTGTGCATTTACAACAGAAATAGAACAGGTGCTTACAATAAACAGAAGAATAAATTTTTTCATCACAAGATATACGTTTGAAAGTGCAATTTGTTTTTAATTTCTATGCTGAAAGGTACATAAATAAATTCATCAGACAAGGCGTTCTTTACGTGTTGCAATCCGGTAAAGTGTAACTGCCATCAATGTAAAGAATGCAACTCCCAGTAATTGATATCCTGCAGTCCCGAATATACCTTCGAGAGATTCCTGAAAATTCAGAGTTGATAATTTTTTGAATGTATTTTCATCAACAGATAAAATTGCAACAATAACACCTGCTAAAGCTCCACCTGCAACTAAACCTGTTGCGAACAAACTTCCTTTTCCTAATTCTGAATCTTCCGATTTTTGATTCTTACGTGTAGCGTTCCAGTCAACAATTCCTTTTACAACACCACCTGCAAAAATCGGTAATGTAGTTGATAATGGTAAGTAAGCTCCAACAGCAAACGACAATGCTTTCACACCACAAAGTTCCATAGTAATTGCCAGGAAAACACCAACCAGAACAAATTGCCAGTCAAGGTTAAATGATAAAAGTCCTTTGATTAATGTTGCCATTAATGTTGCCTGTGGTGCTGCATATTTTTCTCCAATGGCATGTTTAATCCCTCTCGCAACTAAATCAGCAGTAGGAGTGTCGAGATATTTTACTGTAAAACCAATTACCACTGATGATACAATTGCACCAATAAACAATGCAAGTTGCTGATATCTTGGAGTTGCACCAACAATGTAGCCTGTTTTTAAATCCTGTGATGTTGCTCCTGCATTTGCTGCAGCAATACAAACAATTCCACCAACAACCAATGCCATTGGTTCATATACTTTACCTGTCCATCCGATTGCAATAAACACCAGTGCTGTTCCCATAATAGTTGCAATAGTCATCCCACTGATTGGATTATTACTGGAACCGATAATACCAACAATACGACTGGATACTGTCACGAAAAAGAAACCGAAGACAACAATTAAAATTCCAATAAGTAATTTGCTGATGATAGAATCACCGGGTAACATCGGCATTAATGCCATAATCAGAATCAAGGCTACAGAACCAAATAAAACAGTTTTAATGGAGAGATCATTTTCCGTGCGCGCTACTTTCACATTTGATTTTTCATTCATAGAACCAACACTCTCACGAAAAGAAGAAATGATTGTAGGAATTGTTTTTATTAAAGTGATGAAACCACCTGCTGCTACTGCACCTGCACCAATCTGCCGCACATACGCTCTGTAAACAGCATCTGCCATATTAGAAAATGTATGTGTTGCAGGATCCCAACCAAACCTCTCGCTTGGCTGTAGAATATCCAGCAATCCTAATTTCTGTAATTGAAGTGCAATGGTATCAGGAGGAACTATGGACGCCAGCAACGGAATTAAACCCAACCATGCAAGAACACCACCGGCAACAAGTACTCCTGAAATCTTAGGACCGATTATATATCCAACTCCGAGATATTCAGGAGTTATTTCACCATTAACAGTTGCTGAAGGAAAATATTTATTTGATTGTTTAGTTACGAATGATGGTACCTCTGAAATCACATGAAATACTTTTTGCATCAGTGCATATACCATTGAAAATCCTAATCCGAGATAAGCAGTACGCGCAAAATCACCACCTTTTTCTCCGGCAATTAATACATGTGCACAGGCAGTTCCTTCAGGGTAGGGAAGAGTTTCATGCTCTTTTACGATTAATGATCTTCGTAGTGGAATCATCATCATCGTTCCCAACATACCACCTAAGACAGCAAGCGTAAAAATTGTCCAGTATTCAAAATATTCCATCCCATTGCTGATGCCATTTTCATTTACTGAGAGAAAGAGAAATGCCGGAAGTGTAAATACAACGCCTGATGCAATACTTTCGCCTGCAGAACCTGTTGTCTGAATAATATTATTTTCAAGAATAGTTGTTTTGAAAAATTTTCTACCCAGTGAAATAGCCAGAACTGCAATTGGAATAGAAGCAGAAACTGTTAATCCCGCTTTTAATGCAAGATATACTGTTGATGCTCCGAATATCACTCCGAAAACACAACCTAACAGGATGGCTTTCAAAGTAAATTCCTTTACAGAGTCAGTTGCGGCGATATAAGGTTTGAATGCAGGTTTTTGATCCATTTTCTGATGCGTTTATAAGATAGAACTCTGGCTAAAATATATAAATAATGGAATCTCAGGAAATGAAGAGGAACTGTACCCTTCATTTTTAATTCTTAATTCTTAATTTTTAATTCTCTATCAGATTGGTTGCTCAAAATGCCATATGAGGTAATGAATCATTGATTCAAAAAAAACAAAAAGTATCATGATAATTATTAACGCTTTCAATAGAAAAAAGATGGAATGCGTGATCTTCTTTTTCAACGATTTATTTTCTTAATACAGGCAGTTTATTATTCATCCAGGTGGACTTTACCGGTTGAATCCATTTTGAATTTAATTCCGCTAAAGTGGTAATTGTATTATCAAAAACCAGTGTCTGTGCATTCACTTCTTCATTCTCATACATCTTTAAAAACATATTTAACGGACAAGCAGAAACCTGATCGTTTTCCATGTAGGCAACCTGCATTCTGTTTAATAGAAATACCTGGTATTGTTTTTCTATTTCACGGATGAGATGAACTGATTTATCAATGGAACAACCACTGGCACCAGCAGTATTTTCATCCACACAAAAAATAATAAACCTATTATATAAAATAGTTGAAGAGGCTTTTAACTGATGCTCATGCGCTTTCCACGAATCAGTAAATCTTTTACAGGAATCACTAATGGAAATTATTTCTTCAGCAGTAAACGGACGGTTACACTGGTAAATCCAGATTTTTGAATCCGGAGAAAATCCTTCAAATAATTGCATGGTGTAAAGTTAATAAAGGGAAGTAG
Source organism: Bacteroidota bacterium (assembly GCA_040007375.1). Lineage (GTDB taxonomy): Bacteria > Bacteroidota > Bacteroidia > AKYH767-A > OLB10 > JANOXC01. The sequence continues at coordinate 7,252 of JBDTVD010000168.1, forward strand.
TTTTCTACAAATTAAAGATCCATTGCTTCTGAAATTAATTCAGCAATATCTTTCACTGAAACGCTCTGTTCTTTTTCAGTCATTTTAACTCCGTCGGTAAGCATAGTCATACAAAAAGGACAACCCACAGCAATTACGGAGGATCCTGTTGCTATTGCTTCTTCCGTTCTTTCAATATTAATGTCTTTATTACCTTTCTCTGGTTCTTTAAACATCTGTGCACCACCTGCGCCACAACATAAACCATTAGCACGGCTTCTTTTCATTTCCGAAAGTTCTGCATCCAGTTTAATAATTAATTCGCGCGGTGCTGTGTACTCATCATTTCCTCTACCTAAATAACAGGGATCATGAAAAGTAATTTT
>JBDTVD010000169.1:0-7574 GCA_040007375.1 Bacteroidota bacterium
AAAACCTGTCAAACAGAATAATAAATCTCACTTTTCAAAAAAACATAATTTTTAATCAAAAGAAAAGGTAATTCTAAACAGAATCACCTTTTAAATAAATACCCACTTCGTTATTTATCTTTAGGAGGAGTATTCTGCATTTTCTGATTGGTGCTATCAACGCCTGTTTTATTGTTATTATACCTTGTGTTTCCAGTGTTGTTATACCGTCGTGTTCTTAATGAATCTGACGAATTGTATTGTTTTGTAGCCCCACTTCGGTAAGTAGTGTCTGGATTTTGAGGTGCCTGCCGTGGACTTGTTTCAGTAGCAGGATTGATTGGATTTGTTTGCTGCGTCGGTGTCGTTTGAGCGCTGGCATGTGTTATAAATACCACCAGAAGTACCGCAATGGATTTCAGGAATTTTTTCATGTTATTTTTTTTTAAAGTTCAAAAGAGTATTAATTATATATTATTTATTTAAATTTCACAGGAAGTTAAGTTGTAAAAGAACTTAATCATTTTAAATTTAAAGGCGAAGCAATATATGCTTCGCCTTTATTGCATTTAAGAGTACAATGCCCTACTAACGAACATAACTTATCATGAAAACATTCTTATCAATTATAAAAAAGCATGCCATGCATAATCAGCTATTCTAATGTGTAATTCTTGCTTAAATTATCTACAAGAAATAATGTTAAAAGCAATGTTACCGAAAAAGTTTTGGCATTAAATTATGAAAATCTCAAAAACAAATGTGCACTGCGGTTATAATGGAACCGAACTATCAAAATACTTCTGATTCGTGTTAGTGATAAAAGGAAATCCATACAACTATTGAAGAGGAATACTAGTTTTTATAATCATTTTATGTAGAAGTTAACTTGCTTTTGATTTCTTCAAGAGCAGATTTTTAATACTCATTATCTTACCTAATGAAATCCGAACAACAATTAATTAGGTCATTTCGTATTTGGAAAAGCAAAAAAATAAATCAATTCAATTAACTTTATTCTTATTATTTATTTTTCAAGTCAAGTGCCAGGAGGAGTACTGACAAATTTACAAGAACTGAAAACGAATTGGCGATAATAAGAATCCAGTCTTCTTTTAAAAATCCATAATAAATCCACAATCCTAAACCGAATAACAGTACTAACAGCATTGTGGAAGATATATCATCTGCCTTTTTTACTTTAATAAGTTTTAACAGTTGCGGTATAGATGCAACAGCAGTAAAGATGCTGGCTGATATACCGATAATGTTTTCTAAATTACTCAAGTGGTTTATTTGTAAATATTAAACAACGATTAATGTTTTTTAAACTGGAGAGATACATTTTGGAAAAATTAACCATTTAACAATTCCTGTTCAGCGATTACGACTAACTATTTTCATATAGCTGCACTATTATATATGTCTTACTTATTAAAATTCTTAATTACTTTTTCCAGATTAATTCCTTTGCCTAAAACAGGTTTGAAAATATCACCTTCGCTTTTTATTCTTTCCAATGCATTGAATATTTTAAAGTCTGTCATTTTCAAACCTTTTTTTACTTCCTCCCAATGTAACGGCATAGATACAGTAGCACCTGGTTTAGGACGCAATGAATAAGGAGCAGCGATAGTAGCTTGTGCGCGATTCTGTAAAAAGTCAATATACATTTTACCTTTCCTTGCTTTAACAACACGTTCTATACTGGTGTATTTTGGAATCTCACGTTGCACTAATGTTGCTATAACACGAGCAAATTCTTTTGATTGTTCGTAGGTATATTTTGCTCCTAACGGAATGTAAATATGTATTCCAGTTGAACCGCTTGTTTTAGGATAGCATAATGCTCCCATACTTTCTAAAATTTCTCTGGTAACATTGGCCGCTTCTATTACCTGGTTAAATGTATTTTCAGCAGGATCTAAATCAATGATACACCAATCAGGATAATCTTCTGTCTGCACTTTACTATGCCAGGGATTCATTTCAATACAACCTAACGTTGCCATGTAAAGCAGACTTGCATCATCTTTTGCAACAAGATAATTTCTTATCCTGTTATCTGAATCACTTTTATATTTAAAAGTTTCAATCCAGTCAGGTGCTGTACCTGTTACATCTTTGAAATAAAAACTTTCTCCATTGATACCGTTTGGATGACGGTTCATGGATTGTGGTCTGTCAATTAAGTAAGGTAATATATAAGGAGCAACCTGGTAATAATAATTCAGCATATCACGTTTTGTGATTTTTTCTTTGGGCCAGTAAATTTTATTCAGGTTATTAAATTTTATTTCATTACCATTTATTTCACGAACCTGTGTTTCATCAGTGGGATTCAACAATGTTTTCCTGTCTTTTTTTCCAGGTGGATTTAAAATATTTGTAGATGAGGGTTTTTTCTTAACTACAATTTCTTTTGTATTTTTTGCTGATTCTCTCTTTACATCTTTTGCTTTTTTATCTATTCGCATAGCTTCAAAGGAAGGATGGCGCATAACTCCGTCAGATGTCATTTCCGTAAAACTTACTTCACAAACTAATTGAGGTTTCAGCCAGACAGCTTTTGCATGTGGTGGATCAGGACGGAAGCGCGACGGTTTATTAATATCGGGTAATTCAGTAAACGGTGATGTTTTAATAATGTAGGATTTAAATTCTTTCAGCATTTCTTTTTGCTGCTTATCATTAAAACCTGTCCCTACTTTACCAGTATATATTAATTTTCCTTTTTCAAAAACACCAAGCAAAAGTGAACTGAATAATTTTGATGAATCATCGTTCTTCGTGTAACCTCCAATAACCATCTCCTGTCTTTTGTTAGCTTTTATTTTCAACCACTCTTTTGAACGGTTCCCAGGACTATATGTACTATCAGATTTTTTAGCAATAATACCTTCGAGGCCCATCTTCTTTACGGTTTCAAAAAACTCAATCCCGCTTACTTCAAAATTTTCGCTTAACCTGATGATATTATTTTCAGGAATAAGTTGTTTTAAAATGTTTCTTCTCTCCATTAGGGGAATATGCTTCAGGTCTTTTCCATTCAACCAAAGCAGATCAAATACATAAAAATAAATTTCACCATCAGCTTCACTACGCCAATTCTGCAATGCTCCAAAATCTGATTTGCCATCATCGTCCAGCACTACAACTTCTCCATCAATTACAGCATGTATATTCCAATCCTGTACTGCTTTATATACAGGATAAAACTTTTCATTAAACGACTTATCGTTACGCGATTTTAATTCTACTTTATTTTTATTACAGAATGCAATTGTTCTGTAGCCATCCCATTTAATTTCATATTGCCACTCTTCATTATCAAATGGTTTGTCAACAAGAGTTGCAAGCATTGGCAATAGTTGTGCAGGAAACTTTGCGCGTTTACCTTTAACTATTAATTTTTCAATTGGTGTTTTTTTTTCCTTCTCTTTACTGTTACGTTTGGATGCTGCCTTTACATCTTCCCGTTTATTCAGATCTTTTTCTTTTTTGCTTTTAGATGTTGTTTCCTTTACCCGTTCTGCACCATAAAAATTAGTGGAAGTTTTCTCCACCTGTTTCAATGTTTTTTTCGAGATAACTGATTTATCTTTTAATGTAATATCTTCTTTAGAAACATATTTATCTTTCACTTTAAAAAGCAACCAGGCATTTTCGCCTCTTCCATGTGTTTTTACAAGAGCATATTCGCCTTTTAATTTTTTTCCATGCATTACAAAATGCAGTTTTCCGGTATGTATACCTTTCCTCAATTCTTTATCCTGCGCCTTCTTATCTTTTCCCTCAGCTTTTGCAAGTTCATAATAACCTTCATCCCAAACTATAACAGTTCCCGCACCATAACCACTTGGAATAATTCCTTCGAAGGTTCTGTAATCATAAGGATGATCTTCCACCATCATCGCAAGTCGTTTTACATCAGGATCTGTAGAAGGTCCTTTGGGTACTGCCCAGCTTTTTAATACACCTTCCATCTCCAGTCGAAAATCGTAATGCAGGTGAGATGCATCATGTTTCTGAATTACAAAACGCAGCTTCTCACTGTCCGCTTTACCACCTGTTGGCTCAGGACTCTCTTTGAAATTTCTCTTGGATTTATATTTCGTTAATGTCATATCAGCTTCTTGCTTTTTACTTATTTACTTCAGAAAGTAATTTATTAATAGTTTCTAAATTGTTGAATGCATCACCTATGGTATTGTTAAAATAAACATACACATTTTTACCTTGCTCCATCCACTCATATATATACGTACAATATTCTTCCAGAAGATCCTCTGAATAACTGTCTCTGTAATTTCCTGAAGGACCATGAAATCTCTGATATATAAAATCCGTTTCATGATTGATAATGGGAGTTGATGATTTTGGTATATCCTGAACCACCAGTGCAACATTAAATTCATTTAACACTCCGTAAGCAGAATCATTATACCATGATTTATTACGAAACTCAACAGCAATATTCCAGTTATCGGTATCGGTATATTTTATATAGCTTAATAATTTATACAGGGTAATTAAATGCTCCTTACCAACGGAAGGAGGAAGCTGAATCAGCACACATCCTTTTTTAGATGCCGCTGGTTTAATTGAATTAAAAAACGTTGCAACATCTTCTTCACTAAAATAAAAACCTTTATTATGTGTGATTCCATTCCACAATTTAAAAGTAAATTTAAAATTATCCGGAACTTCAGCAGCCCATTTTGCAACGGTTACTGCACGTGGAATTTTGTAAAATGAACTGTTGATTTCAATACTGGTAAACAACGAGGAATAGTAACTAAGCCTGCTTGCATTTTCAAATGATGGAGGAAACAAATACTTTGGAACTGGAAGTTGCAAGCCACTGAGTCCTGAATAAAAAGAAGCAGATATACTAATATCCATAATGTTGTATCTTACAACTGTTAAGCGGGCACTTTTCTTTCTTTTTCTCTCTCCCAGAAACGATGCTGTGCAATTGCTTTAATAAAATCCTTAGCAGTTTTATCTAACAGTACACCATTGTCCTTTTCGTTTTTGTTATTGGCAAAAGTGTTATTAAGAAATGTTACTCCATCACCATTTGCAGCAATTGCTTTACAATGCTTGTAAGCCTGATTTACAAATTGAATTGCATCAGGTTCACCCAGCAAATTGTTTACACTGGTTTCTCCTGAAGGTATATATATGGCATCAAACAGAACGGAAGCAGTATTAAGAAAACTCTGATCAACAGGAATATCTTTTCCTTTTGATCCTTTAATGGTTCCCATTTTAGGTGCAACAATTTTTGTTCTTGCTCCTTCAGCTTCCAGTGCTTTTTTCATTGTATCCAGAGAAACCTCATCAACACCATTAGCTGCAAGTATTGCAATACACCTTGTTTTTATGGAGTTTTTTAAAGTTCCTGCCATGCTTAAAGCTTCAGAACCTGCTATGCTTTGCTTCACTTTAACAGGCTCATAATTTTTCTGATTACCATCTGCAGGTACACTGTGGTTTATCGGATATTCAGGTTGCTTTGGAACAGGCATTCCCAATCCATCAGCAACTTTAGCAGCCAGGTTTTTATCTATCTGAGTAAGTATTCCAAGCATTCTTTCGCGTATATATATACGTTCTACTTTTCCTAATTCAAAAGTGAGTGCGTTTATAATATGATTTTTTTCATGTTCAGCCTGACTATTAAAAAATAATGTTGCCTGACTGAAATGATCAAAGAAACTCCGGCTGCGTTCACGTATTTTTTTTGAATCAATACGCTCCTGGTAACTGGTGAAACCACCTTCTGCTGCTTTCGCCTGGAAAGGACAACCATTACTTATGGTGTTTGGTTGATAGCTTGTTTTATCACTATTAATTGTTTGACGCATGTGTCCGTCACGCTGGTTATTCATTACAGGTACTATTGGCCGGTTAATAGGTATTTCATGAAAGTTAGGACTTCCTAACCGTGAAAGTTGTGTATCAGTATAGGAAAATAATCTTCCCTGTAACAATGGATCATTTGTAAAATCAATTCCTGGTACTAAATGTCCCGGATGAAATGCAACCTGTTCTGTTTCGGCGAAAAAATTATCAGGATTTCTATTCAAGGTCATTTTACCAATACGTTGAACCGGAATAATTTCTTCAGGAATTAATTTAGTTGGATCCAGCAAATCAAAATCAAATTTATGTTCATCTTTTTCGGGTATGATCTGCACTCCTAATTCCCATTCCGGAAATGCGCCGCTTTCAATTGCTTCCCATAAATCTCTTCTATGAAAATCAGGATCTTTTCCGGAAATATTTAATGCTTCATCCCATGCAACTGAATGAACTCCTAACAGAGGCTTCCAATGAAATTTTACAAAATGTGATTTACCCTGTTCATTAATTAAACGAAATGTATGAACACCAAAACCTTCCATCATTCGCAAACTTCGTGGAATGGCACGATCGCTCATCACCCACATTATCATATGTGCACTTTCAGGCATTAAAGAAATAAAATCCCAAAATGTATCGTGTGCTGAAGCAGCTTGTGGAATTTCGTTATGTGGTTCCGGTTTTACTGCATGTATTAAATCGGGAAATTTTATTGCATCCTGAATAAAAAAAACAGGCATATTATTTCCAACTAAATCGTAGTTGCCTTCATCAGTATAAAACTTTACAGAAAATCCTCTTACATCACGTGCTAAATCCGATGAACCTCTGGAACCTGCCACTGTAGAAAATCTTACAAATACCGGAGTTGATTTTGACGTGTCGTTTAAAAACTGTGCTTTAGTAAATTGCTTGAGTGGTTTATATAATTCAAATACACCATGTGCGGCAGATCCACGTGCATGTACAATTCTTTCGGGTATTCTTTCATGATCGAAATGGGTAATTTTTTCTCTTAGTATAAAATCTTCAAGCAATGTTGCTCCACGCTCTCCTGCCTTAAGTGAATTCTGATTATCATTTATAAGCAGTCCCTGATTGGTTGTGAGTAGCTTTTCATCACCATTTTGAGTATTGGATTTCAGATCATCTGCTTTTATGTTATCAATGGAGTTTTTATTTTTTTTGCTTTTCATGGTATTTCAAAATTGAATCTTTAGTTTAGAAATTAATTAAAAATGTGTGGATAGAAATTCACGAAAAAAAAATTATTGTAGAGTTTAGAAAACCCACTCCTGAGCTCTGTCAGCATAATTTATTATGTAGCATCTGAAGAAATTATTCAGGATGTTTTTAAGTTTAAAAAAGCGGGTAACCCATTTACCCGCTTTTTTAAAATCATTTATAATTAACTACCAGGTAACATTTTCACCTTTTTTAGAACTCCAGTCAGATTGAAAATATTTTGCATCTTCATCATTACGTGGATGAACTCCCATAACAATTTTTCCATCTTTAACTCCCTTTTCATAAAGGCGGGCACGTTCCTCAGGCATACCTGAACCAACTAATGCTCCAATTAATCCTCCTGTAATTCCCCCAGCACCTGCACCAGCTAAACCGGCAGCTATAGGACCTGCCACAACTAAACCTAAACCTGGTATAACAAGACTGGTTCCTATTGCAGCAATAACACCAGCAGCAGCTCCTAAAACACCGCCAAT
>JBDTVD010000170.1:0-7570 GCA_040007375.1 Bacteroidota bacterium
AAGAGTATTACATTTGATGCACAACTCTGGCGCGTGCTTCCAGCGCGTGACTGATTTTTATGTTAAGTATACACACGAATTTTTGTTACAGTTATTCCAGGTGTGCTTCCAGCACATAGAAAAATTATTCTAAAGGGTATTACATTTGAAGCAGCATAAATTAACACTGATGACATCTATTGTTAAAGCGAATTTCGAAGATTTCCGGACACTCACTGACATTGGCAAAGCATCGTTTCTGGAATCGCATGGTCACAGTGCTTCAGAAGAAGATATTAGTAATTATGTATCCGAAAAATATAATCATGATGTGTTCAAATCAGAATTAAACGATAGCAGAAATATTTATCATATTATTTATCATAACGGACAGCCAGCAGGATATTCTAAAATAATTTATAATGCATCACATCCTAATGTTCCGATGACCGATGCAACAAAGCTGGAACGGATTTATCTTCTGAAAGAATTTTACAATTTAAAACTGGGAGCAAAGTTGTTACAGTTTAATATCGAATTATCAAAACAGAATGATCAGGCGGGAATGTGGTTGTTTGTTTGGAAGGAAAATCCTCGTGCTGTTAATTTTTATAAGAAGAAAGGGTTTGTAATTATTGGCAGTCATGATTTTAAAATCAGTGAAACACATTCCAATCCAAATCACCAGATGTTGTTGAAGTATTAACTTCTGATTATAATGTATCCGGATTTAATTTATTTTTGAATGAATGAAACACCAGGCTCAGGAGCAACCCAATTATAATTACGATCAGAAAAGATTTGAAACATTTATAGATGCAGTTATTGCAATAATTCTAACCATACTTGTTCTTGAGCTTCGCGTTCCTGAAAACATGCATTCGGAAAACATCAGCACAAAGGAACAACTTAGTGAATTGCTTCCGTCATTTATAAGTTACATTGGTTCTTTCCTTTTGATTGCAGGGATCTGGATTGATCATCACATCATGTTCTTAAATCTTACCAGGCTTACCAAAAGATTTATCCTTCTGAACTTCCTTTTTATTCTTTCACTTTCTGTGGTTCCGTTCACAACTGCATTCGCCGGAAATAATTATCACGATTCTTTTGCAGTTGCTTTGCTTTTCTGCAATTACTTTTTGATGAACCTGTTTTTTGCCTTACTTTACTGGTATTCCAACTGGAAGGGTATCATCAATCCTGCTTTCATCGCTGACAATAAGAAGACAGGTATATATTCCTCAATCGGAATTGCAGGATTGATAGCAGCTATTCCTCTTGCTTATGTAAATACATATATATCATTTGCATTAGGAATTATAATTTTTACGGGACATTTGTTTAAGAAGAAATAGTTAAATAGTAATTCTGAAAGTAGTATGGTAAATAACAGCCCACAAAAAGCAGTAATCATTATTTTTTCTATTCTGTGTATTATCTCCTGCAAAAAGAAATGTGAGGATGAAGAAGGTTTACTTACTGCTGATGAACTTTCCTGGTTTTCATATGCCGAAGGACAAACACTGATCTTTAAAAGTAACGGGAATGAACTGGATACATTTACAGTGAGCGCTAAAACTACCTACGATACTCCTGTCTCACATGGCTCATCCGGCTCCTGTGATCCAAGACAACAGTCCATGTTTTATGTTATAAAGGATAATTACTTAACAGGATTTAACGTGTCGTCCTATCATAATAATGAACACACTCCAGATGGTCGTGCATTTATTATAACTACTGATGCAGTATTTAATTTTACTGATTTTTCTCCACAAAATAATATCCTTGTTAACGGGAATACGTACAATGATGTTTATATTATGAAAACTGATACTGTAAACTATGATCCACGCATATGGTGTATTTATTATACAAAACAAAATGGTATCCTCAGGTACGATCTTACAAATGGTGGTGGACAATGGGAAAAAATTAATTGAATTCCACAGGATAACATTGATTAATCAAAAAAAATAAACTTAAAACATGATTACAGGAGCACATTCAATTATATATAGTAAAGATCCGGAAGCAGATCGTAATTTTTTTAAAGACATTCTGAAATTTCCTTTTGTTGATATTGGTCATGGATGGCTGATATTCGGATTACCACCTTCAGAAGTTACTGTACATCCAACTGATGAAACCACTTTTCAGGAGTTTTACTTAATGTGTGATGATATTAAGCTTTTTGTTGAAGAAATGAAGAAGCATAAAATAAATTGCAGTGATGTTGAAGATCAACGATGGGGATTGCTCACCTATATTACTTTGCCTGGTGGTGGAAAATTAGGCGTTTACGAGCCAAAACATGCACGACCGGAAAATGGTTAATGACTGAAGAAGTTTAGTTCGCTAATGCAGAAATAGCCAATTAAAAGAAGGTAAATAATTTTTCTATTCAGGAGTTATATATAAATTAAAATCGCCGGAAAAAAAACTATTGCAACTTTGCCAGCCACAATGATGCATTCATAAATAATTTTGCATGACTATATTTCGTCCAGCTTACAAATAATGTATTTCCTGATGCTCCTGTGCCGTCATCCATCGGTGAACTGTCAGTAACAATAAATACCCTTCCGCTTCCGTATATTGATGAGGCACACATTACATTACTGTTATTTTGTGTTACACCGCTTTTCCATATTAATCCCTGCACATTTGCATTTGCCGCCGGACTTAAAGTTAAATTGGCTCCATTATTAAATTCCAGTTGCGTAACAGTACCTTGTGTTCCGTTAAGAATCGGGTTACTGCTACTACTTGTTAATACATTATTACTTAGCTGCGAAAAATTAGTAAGACTTACACTGAATCCAAACGGATTATTCTGTACACTGTTATTCGTCATTAAATCGTTCCATATATCCGGTGAATCCCAACCATCATTATTGCGATCAGAAATAGTATGATCACTAATCATAAACAATCCACCACCTGCATTTACAAAATTTAATATTGCTGTTTTTTCTGCAGATGTAAATCGTGTATTTGGTTCATCAACTACAAATACATCATAATGCGATAAATCCTGTACACCTGTTCCGCCATAGGTAATTGCAGTTCCTGAAGGAAGTGTTTCTACAAAATTTCCCTTCTTAACCAGTTCTACTCCCCAGCTTGATATTGCACCGGTCCAGTAAGTACCGGAAGTTGTTGCAGTAATTCCACTTTGTGCCGGAGTAGGAACTTTTTTGGGAACTCCTGCGTCTTCATCAATAACCCAATCAGCATTACCTGCAGTTTCAGCTTTCGTTGCATCAAACAGAAATCTTTTTATTCCACTTGTAACGGTATTGATTGTAAAGTTTTGAGCAGAAGTTGTTCCTCCTCCCGGAGCAGGATTGAAAACAGTGACTGCTGCAGATCCTGCTGTAGTTAGATTAGCTGAAGGGATTGTTGCAGAAAGTTGTGTGCTGCTTATATATATTGAACTCAACGCACTTCCATTCCAGTTAATTACAGAACTATTAATAAAGTTGCTTCCTGTAACTGTTAAAGTTAAAGGTCCGCTTCCTGAATTTGCTGATGTGGGTGAGATCGAAGTTAATGCAGGTGCGGGATTACTTGCTGTGAAATCATTAATGGTAATGTCATCAAAATTAATTCTGTTTGTTCCGGCATCTGATTTACGGATTTCAAGTCGGATGTTTCCACTTACATTAATTGTAAAGTTGGCAGTGCTGAGAGTAGTTGTACTGGTTGTTATAGTGGCACCTGTTTGTGTATATGATGAACCTGCATTAGTGCTGTACCACAATTGCCAGCTTCCGTTAGCATCAGTTCCATATTTTGCATGTTTAACTGTAACTGTTCCTGCGCCGTTTGGATAATCAGATTTCATAGTAAGACTACCACTGTTTCTCATACGTACCGATTGCAACCCTGACTTAGCATCAGAAGCACTGTTGCCAAGCAATGCATCATTCAGATTCCACGTGCCGGAGGAAAAAACAACATCAGCACTTGCATACGATCCTTTTGTTCCGCTTTCAAAATCTTCAAATAAGAAAGAAGTAATTTTATTTACTGAAGTAACAGCAGCTGTATTATTTCCATGATCTTTACAATCCTTTTCTTTTTTACATGAAATGATTGTAAGGAATGTAAGAGCAATAAGGAACAGATTTTTCATCAGATATTATTTTTGATAAATATAGAACAATATTTTATAGCTTATACATGATCCGGTGTTATGGAAGTACTATTCCGTAACCAGATTTATTTATAATTTTAGCAGATGGAAATGAAACTGTATCTGATGTATGTGTGTCACTTTTACAAAACAGAACTGAAGAAGGAAAGAATCAGGAGAAATTGATCTGTAATCCTGAAAGCATTTCGTCAGGTGCATGATACCTTTCGTGTAATAGTATGTCTTTGATAGAGGATAAAGTTATCTTCGTTTCACCAAAATCTATTACACAATGAAAAAATTACATAACCCGATGTTAATTCAATGGATCATTGTATTGCTGTTGATTACAATTGGAACAAAACATTCTGATGCACAGATTAATTGTGATGCAGGAGTGTTTTATGGAATTGCTTCCGATCGTTCTGTTTATCCGATGACTATTTCCGGCAGCACAATTATATTAGGAACTCCTGTTGTTGCTGCTAATTCCAATGCGAAATATGGAATTGCTATTGCAGATTTGGGATTAGGAAATACTTTTTATTCCAGTGGCACTACTTCTATTGCATTGGATTATGATATATTGGAGTATGATGGAACAGCATGGCAAACTGTGTTGCTGAATCCTTATCCTAATTCACTTCATAATTCAGGTGGAAGAGGTAATTATTTATATTACCAGTATATAGGAAGCAGTAATCAGACAGGAGTAGATCGTGTAAGTAAAATTTTCCGGTATAGCGGTGGTGTGCTCACTTCTGTTTTTGCAGATAGTACCGTTTTTCAGAAAGTGGCAGATATAGCTGTCGACAATAGTGGTAATGTTTATTTTTTTTCCGGAAATGTTCAATATCCGAATACTGATGTTTCCCAACTGAATATTATTTCTTCAACAGGAAATTTACTGGCAACGTATCCTGTAACATTTGATGGCAGTAATGCTTATGGTTGTTTTATAGAAAATAATATATTGTATGTTGGAATAGGTCCGGCCAATGCAGTAAATCCAAATTCGTTACTTCCAATTACAATTTCAGGCGGCACAGCAACCATAGGAACTGCCATTCCTGTTCCGCACCCTATAATCGGTGGAACAATTGGCCAGCCTGCTTACCTCAATTTCAGTGATCTTGCATCCTGCACTGATCAGGAAACATTTATCAGTAATCCCATTGAAGTTGCAGGTAATGATATTACTCTTTATCCAAATCCTGTTACTGATTATCTGAATATATATAAAGCTGATCCTGGTATTTCAATATTAAAAATTTATGATGTTACAGGAAGAATTATTTTTTCAGAAACTTTAACTGCTGAAAATACTATTGTTGATTTAGATGAACAGCCAAAAGGTATGTACACTGTTCAGATTATTTCCGGAAGTAAAATCACCAATCATAAAATCATTAAAAAATAGTATCAAGTATCAAGACACAAGTATCAAGTATCAAGACTTAATTTTTCTGGGAATCTTTATTATATTGATTAAACTATTTCGGGAACGAAGAATTTCTCCTCCAATAAGCGCATTGGCTAATTGGCTAATTATCGAATTAGCTAATTAATTTAAATTACATTTGGCCATGCGCATTAAGGGACTGGATGTATTACGCGGAATAGCAATTCTTCTGGTAATACTTCGTCATGGTTCAATTGATAACAATGCTGTGAAAGAATTCGGCTGGCTGGGAGTTGATTTGTTTTTTGTAATCAGCGGTGTGCTGGTGTCAGGACTTATTTTTAAAGAATATCTTCAACTGGGAACAGTTAATGTAAAACGTTTTTTAATTAGAAGGGGATTTAAAATTTATCCTTCCTTTTATTTTTTTATGATATTCTCTATCATGTTTCATTGGTTTCATACACATACTATGTATGATACAAGACTAATCCTGGAGGAAGCATTTTATATACAGAATTACACGGATGGAATATGGTTGCATACCTGGTCGCTGGATGTGGAAGAGCATTTTTATATTGTGCTTGCATTATTTTCTTTGATTGCAATCCGTACAAAAATATTGTATCAAACAAAAACTGTTATAATTTCATTACTTCTTTTGTTGACAGTCAGTTTTCTTCTCCGTTGCCAGGCTTCCTTACCACACAGAAATGAGAGTTTCTTCTTTATCATCAAAACACATCTTCGTTCTGATGGATTAATCATTGGTGTACTGATTTCTTATATACTGCATTTTACAAACTGGTATCAGCAAATTCAGGGAAAGGAAAAATATATTTTCATCGCCGGACTTGCATTAACTCTTCCCGGATTCCTTTTTAACGGCGGAAGCTTTATAATGAATACATGGGGAATTACTGTTGTAAATATTGGATTTGGTTTGATAACATTCATCGCTATAAATTACAATCCTTTTCCTGCAATTATATATAACATCGTGAATGTTCCTGCCAAAATCATATCCTATATAGGAAAAAATTCTTATTCCATTTACCTGTGGCACATCACTGCATTAAACACTGTCAACTTTATTTTCAACTATAGTAAGATGGTCAATTTTACCATGTATTTTATTCTTTCCCTGTTCCTGGGAATTGCACTTACTTATATTATTGAAAAACCATTTTTGAGACTGAGAGACCGGATTATCAAGTAAAGAGTTATTTACCGAAAATCTTAAGTAATACCAGATGTTAAGTATTTTCTTAAAAATTAAATGTAACAGGCAAGGAAAAATATAAATTTTTAAAATTTGCTTTTCCAGCTTCAATTAACTGGTCTTCGCGCAAAAAAACATAATCAATTTTTCTTTTAGTGTTCAAATCATAAGTGAGCCTTGCTCCAATTCCAATTGAATTTTTCCTGCCAATTGAACATGAGTAGTTTATATTATAGTTCACGGTAAATCTGATTCTATTATCATCTGTATAATTTACCTTCAATTCATTAAATGTTGTTATGCTATCTTGAGGGTGTCTAACCAACTGCATAATTTCTTCTATTGGTAATAAGAAGGTAGATTGAACTCCACCCCGCATAGTTATTTTATTTCTCGCCTTATGAAAAATTGTAAACTGATAACTAAATCCTACATCTAGTCCTTTATAATCTAAAATTGAAATTATAACTTTAGAAGTATTATTAGATTCCTTTGAAGAAGTAACTAATTTCAAAAAAGAAAAATCCAATCCTGCATTCCAAAAAAATCCATTTGTTTTACTTGGAATAATGCTTTTGTAAAATTGAATACTCAGAATTTGTGATTTTACCTGAGCATTCTGATATGTATTATCAAGTAAATTTTCTTTTGCTGGGAAGGAATAATTAACCTCGATTGAATTCAGTTGTCCATTACAAATTAATTGTGAAAATATAAACAGACCAATAAAGGCTAATGTTAATGGCCTGATTTCAATATTTATTCTTTTAGTTTTTACCACCAAAGAACAATTGGTCTGCTAGCACCGGTTTGAAAAGGACCT
>JBDTVD010000171.1:0-7568 GCA_040007375.1 Bacteroidota bacterium
TCCACTTAAGAGATCAAGTTTGTACTCATCACCTTTTTCACTGAAATACTTTACCATTTGCAGAGGTAGTACTCAATATATAATTCCCAACATTTACTCCTACCTGAGAAAACCCTAACCGGTAAAATGCACTGTCAGGATTTGCCGACCATACATAAACATCATTATAAATAACCGATCCAACCAGTGTATCTTTTTTGAGATATAAAATTTCATTCACATTAAAAGCAACACTGTCAGCACTGGGAACAATTGCAGAAGTGAGATTATCTCCGGCAGCAGCAAGTAACTTTTTCTGCTCATCATCAAGATCCTGCTGCAGTGGTTGATTTTTTGCATCCTGTTCCGAATATATATTAACCCACAAGCGGCTCTTCCCGGTTTCAGCCTGCGTTCCTCCATACAAAAGTGTGCGTGCATAATTTTTATCACTGTATTGAAACTCTGCAACAATTCTTGAATCCTTTGTTATCAATCGTTGTGTGGTGAAAGTGATTTCCGCAGTATTGTAATCGATAATATAATCATTTGACTGACCACGTTTCAGGAGCTTGCCATCCATATATATTTTTTCACTTCCTGATAAAATCACAATAAAGGATTCATTCTCTGCTCCGGTAAGTCGATACGGACCCTGGTTGGATTCAATTCCCGCAAAAGTATTCCTTGCAAATTTTCCTTTCGACACTGCACCACTTACTGTTGAAGTTATCAATGCTTTCTTTCCTTTTGAAAAATCAACAGTGCTTTTATTTGAAAACCATCCACCCTGAGCCTTCTTATAAAAATTCATAAAGTATCCTTCCGGTTTACGCAATTCAAAATCACCGGCAATCAGTTTATTTTTTTCATTACTGAGTTGTATATATACTTTGTCGAATTCCTGCAGTTGCTGGGTGTTGCCTTCCGGCTGAACGGGAATATTATCATCTGTTATTGCAGCGGCAACATCTATATTATTGGAAAGCTTTCCTGATAACTGCAGATTCAGTGTTGAATTCACCACAGCATCCTGGTTGTTGCCAATGGTTATTCCACGTGAAATGCTCCCGCTTTTATTCAGTCCTTCAATCTTAAAAAGTTCCTGAGACCGGTCTTCCGGAGAATATATATATAAGCCGGGTTCATACTTTGCAGTAAGCTTCTTTTCTCCCACCTCCCTGAATGCATATGCTCTTGAGAAAAGCAAGGGGAAAACACGGTAAACAATGAGTACCGTATCATTCCGGAGAGAATCATACTTCAGATAAAAGCGCGAGGAACCCGGATCAATAGTATATAAAGAGGTGTCGACAGTAATTCCGTTATGCAACAAAAATGCACTTCCGGGAATGAGACTTAATGAATCTATATAAACAGTGTCGTTGCTGAGAACCAACTGCTTCTGCCTCACATTTGATAATGACTGAGCTTCTGCAATACAACATGCCCAAAGCAATAGCATCGTTGTAAGAAATTTTTTCATCGGATAGAAACTCACCTGCTAAAAATAGGAAATGCACAATGGAATGTAAGTATAGGAAGAACTTACTTATCTGCATTCAATTGTGTAAATCAATAAGAAAATGAATTGGGAAATTTCGTCCTCGGTTAAATTTCGCTTATTAATGAACCTGTCCGTTCGTGGAAATATATTTAACCAATGTCCGTTTTGCCAGCGGAATCAATGTATCATCAAGAGGCAGCAACAAATCTGTTTCAATAACATACGTTGCAGGGTTAGGAAGATTTTTATTGTAATTGAGCAAATCACATTTTATATTTTCATAGGTGTTACTCAAAGTTTTTTTGAAAGAAGAAATATACTGAAGATAAATACCACGATAACGTTCATTAGGCTGATCAAAAATGGTAACCTGGTATTCATATACCATCGTTTCGGACTGACGACCACATTGGAGTAACAGGTATCCGGCTTCTGCATGCAGTGGAACAATACCTACAGGGTAAATATTCAAACTGGACTCAATAAAATCGTAGATCTTTTTCCCTTCTTTCAGATATTTCTCGAACTGCGGTAAACTGAACTCAATGATTGATTCCAGCTCCTGCATCAGTTTATCATCTTCTGCAAGTTTTTCATAAACCAGCTTAAAGTTAGTAAAATCGGTCTGACTCAGTTTCTCCGGAAAACTGTCGAACATTGCCTGCTTATTCTCCTTTAATGCTTTCACATTGCGGTAATGATTCACCAGTTCACTAAGGGCAGGATACAATCTTGTTTCATCAAAACGTTCACTTACATGCTGGAGATAAGCAAGCAACACATACTTCTTGTATTCAAAATCAATGTGATTTTCAGTGATCCAGTTTTCGTTGAGTTTTTCCATTACTTCTGCTTAAGTATTGATAAGATCTGAATTAATATACGAAATAGTTCCAATGATCGTTTTAACATTTTTATGTTAAATATTACAAAAGGTAGTGAATCATTGTGCCTGCTTTATTCCGCTATCTTTATGCCAAACAACATTATACGAAATCATGAGAAACTTAGCATATATCGGTGTAATAATTTTAATGATTGGTGCATGTGTACCGGCGCGCCAGGTAGAAGATCTTAAAGCAAAGAAATCAAAATGTGAAGAAGAAGTGGGAACACTACGGGCTTCTACATTAGAGATGACTACTAAGAATAAAGAGCTGAATGATGATATTACTGCAAAATCGAAAGACATTGATGCGTTAAAGAGAGATACCCTTACCCTAGGAACGAGCATCAGGAGATTGCAGACTTTATATAATGAGTTAATGGTTTCCTATGATAAGCTGAATGCAAACAATGAGAAATTGCTTTCAAGTAATCAAAATGAAACTAAAAAGGTGATCAATCAATTGCAGATGACTCAGGAAGAGTTGCAGAAAAAAGAAGATGCCCTGAAGAAACTGGAAGGGGAATTGAATGCACAACGGGCTGATCTCGATAAATTAAGTGGTGACCTCAAAGACCGGGAGCAGAAAGTAAATGAATTACAACAAATACTTGCTTCAAAGGATTCAATTGTTTCAGCATTGAAGAAAACGGTAAGTGATGCATTGGTTGGATTCACAAATAATGGTCTTACTGTAGAACAGAAGAATGGTAAAGTGTATGTTTCCATGGAAGAGCGTTTGCTGTTTGCAACAGGAAGTTTTATTGTTGATAAGGATGGAAAAGAAGCTGTGAAAAAACTGGGTAAGGTGCTTGAAAATAATCCTGATATAAATATTCTTATCGAAGGACATACTGATAATGTACCGATGAAAGGTAGTGGTGAAATAAAAGATAACTGGGATCTTAGTGTGATGCGCGCTACATCGGTAGTAAAAATTATTACCTCATCAAGTTCTGTAAATCCAACAAGATTAACAGCTGCAGGACGTGGAGAATTTTCTCCGGTTGACAAAGGAAATTCTGCAGAAGCAAGAAAGAAAAACCGCAGAATTGAAATCATACTTTCTCCTAAACTGGATGAGATTTTTAAAGTTATTGAAACGAACTGATGATTAAACGCACACTAACTTTTCTGTTTGTTTTATATTGTTCTGTAACCGCTGTTGTTGCTCAGTTCGCCATGCCATTTGAAGATGGCAGGAAATATTTTTATGTGTTTACAAATGGTGCTCCGCAGCAACTGGAGACAATGGCTGTTCAGCAATATAAAGTGGCAGAGAATAATGTGGTGTATATAAATAATGCCAATGAGTTGCGTACTTATTATAACGGTGAAAAATCAAAAGCAGGTGAAGGACTGAGTGCTGTTCTTGGTTCATCAGGAGGTTTGATCTGGTATACGCGAGATAATTCATTAAGTGTTTTTGAAAAAGGTCAACCCGTTTCATTAAGTTTTTTTGTTGGTGATTACAAAGCGGGAGATCATATTATTGCATTTAAAGATTCACGTATAGATTTATTGAAAGTGTATTTCCAGGGACAGATCTATGAGCTGGAATATACGCTGGTAAGTAAGTTGGGTGATTACCAGGCCGGAGATAATGTGGTTGCTTTTATAAATGGATCACATTACTTCAAAGTGTTTTCACAGGGAGAAACAATGGAGCTTTCCACCTGGGAGCCGAAAGAATTTTTATGCGGTAAAGACATGGTTTCTTTTGTTGATGGTGGAAGCGGTGAGTTGAAACTTTTTGTTACCGATAAAATTGTGAAGCTGGAAAATTTCACTCCTGTATCAATGCAGATGGGTGATGATGTATTTGCTTATGTAAGTGATGAAAATGCATTTAAAGTATATTCAAAAGGAAAACTGCTGAAGATTGAATCATATGCTCCCGATACATATACTGTTAAAGACAATATTGTTTCTTATTTTGCTGATAATAAATTCCAGGTGTTTTATAATGGAGAACGTTACAACCTGGAAACAGTTCCTCCACGACAGATTGTAATCAGCAATAATTGCATGGCCTATCTGGATGGTGCCGGCCGGTTGAAATTGTTTAATAACGGTAAAACACAACTGGTAACCACAGAAACAACACAGGGCTTTGAACTGAATGGTGATGTTCTGAAGTTTTATGATTCAGGAAATATGCAGCGGATATTTTACAATGGCAAGATCTACGGCAATTGAAACTGATACTGTTTATTTCAGTATAACATAATCTGTTTTCCATTAATGTAAATCAACTGCTGTACGTAATGATAAAAAAACTACTTATCCTTGTTACTATTACTATCAGTGCACAATATGCCGGAGCACAACATTTTTTCCTTCCGCTCAGCAATGAAACCATGCAGAAATATGATCCCTGGCTGAATCGTGTAGATGCAACAACACATACTTCTATCAAACCTTATCTTGCTAAAGATTTATACAGAGATACACCTTACGATTCATTAACAAATTATACATTAAAAGATACCAAATTCAATCACCGCTGGATCGGAAGAAAACTTTTCAGTGAGCACTTTCTTCAGGTGAAAGAAGACGATGTTACAATTCATGTTGATCCTGCATTTGAAGTAAGCGGAGGACGTGATCTTGCTGCAGATTCTTCTGCAAATTTTTTCATCAACTCCAGGGGAATATATATAGAAGGAACTATTGGAAAAGGATTCAGCTTCAACGCTTCTTTTTATGAAAACCAGGCAACCTTTCCTTATTATCTTGATTCAGTTGTCGCACAATCTAAAATAGTTCCCGGACAGGGACGGATAAAACGCAAAATCAATCAAAGTGATCCGTACGATTTTTCTGTTGCAACAGGGACCATCAGTTACCAGCTGAATAAACATTTCACATTTCAGTTTGGCCACGATAGAAATTTTATTGGTGATGGATACCGTTCTCTTTTTCTCTCCGACAATTCCTCTCCATATCCTTTCCTGAAAATTGTAACTGATTTCTGGAAGATCCGATACATGAACATATTTGCAGTGATGCAGGACCTGGAAGCACTGGACGACCCTAAGTGGGATGATGCAACCTTCAAAAGAAAATACGGATCATTTCATTACCTCGATGTAAATATTGGAAAGCATGCAACAATCGGTTTATTTGAAGCTGTGATCTGGAAAAGTGATTCACTAAAAGGATATCGCACTTTCGATTTCAACTATGCAAATCCTTTTGTTTTTTTTCGTCCTGTTGAAAATGGAATTGGTTCGCCTGATAATGTGCTGCTTGGAATTAATATGAAATTCAAACTCAACAGTAATAACCAGTTGTACGGACAAATAATGCTTGATGAATTTGTACTTGATAACGTGACAGCCGGAACAGGATGGTCGAATAATAAACAGGGTTTAATGGGTGGATTTAAATCATACAATTTATTTGGTGTGAAGAATTTACACATCCGTTCGGAATTCAGTTATGTGCGTCCTTACTCCTACCAGCATCGTGAACCATTAGGAAATTATGGTCATTACCGTCAGCCTTTAGCACATCCACTGGGAGCCAACTTTATTGAATCCGTCAACTTTATATATTACACCCATAAACGTTTTGATGCTACAGCACGATTAAGCTATGTGAAAACAGGATTTGATTCTACCGGTCAGAATTATGGCCAGAATATATATTACAGTTATGTTCAGGATATACCACATAAATATGGTAATCGTGTAGCCCAGGGACTTGCCACAACAATTATTATATCACAACTTACGCTGAGCTATACCATCAATCCATCATACAACCTCCGTTTTTTCGTGGATGTTATGGCCCGTCAATCGGATAATGTACAACAAACACATAACACCTTAACTGTTCAGGCAGGACTGAAAACCTACCTGTTTAACCGGTATTATGATTTTTAAAGAGGTTAAATATGCAGGTAAGGAACTTATTCACAATGAAAATTGTAATTCTATCATAAAAACATTGCTTTGCATAGGGTAATACCTGTAATTTCGTGGCCTCTACAATATCATGCTGACGATCACTTTCACTTGTATCACTGCTTTTGTGATCACCTTTATGGCTATACCTTCTATCATCAGGGTATCTATTATTAAAAATTTATTTGATGAACCAGGCGAACGCAAATCGCATGTTGCCAGTATTCCAACATTAGGTGGGCTGGCCATCTTTGCAGGAGTGGTTTTCTCCTACACATTCTGGTCGGCAGGTTATGATTACACTGCATCTCAATATATAATAGCAGCAATCATCATCATGTTCTTCATCGGAATTAAAGATGATATTATTGAATTAAGTGCAATGAAAAAACTGTACGGACAAATTCTGGCAGCTATTGTTATTGTACTTTTTGCCAATATCAGGATCACCAGTTTATGCGGAGTGTTTGGTATATACCAGGTGCCTTATTGGTTCAGTATAATTTTCACCATCTTCTTAATTCTTGTTATCATCAATGCTTATAACCTTATTGATGGTATTGATGGTCTTGCAGGTGGTATTGGTGCTATTGCATCCTTCACCTTCGGCTTGTGGTTTTATAATTACAATGACTGGTCACTTTGTATTTTATCATTTGCATTGTTCAGTGCATTACTTGCTTTCCTGGTTTATAATTTCTCTCCTGCAAATATTTTTATGGGTGATACAGGTTCTCTTGTTGTTGGAATTATCCTCGCCGTATTAACAGTAAACTTTGTTGAATTAAGTTTCGATTCTGCACCATTTCAGTTTCCATTCCGTTCCAGTCCTGCTATGGCAATTGCAATTCTCGTTTATCCTTTAACAGATACAATGCGTGTCTTTATTATTCGTGTAATGAAAGGACGTTCTCCGTTTCATGCCGACAGACAACACTTGCATCATTTCCTTTTGGATATGGGATTATCACATCGTGAAGTAAGTATCACTTTATATCTCGTTAACATCGGCTTTATTTTACTTGCACTTTCACTGCGGAATATCAGCAGTCTGGTATTATTATTCGTCTTGTTGGGAATGGCAATTTTATTAGGTCTTGCACCTTATTTCTTACGCGTTTCCGGAAAGTATAAACCTGCAGTAAAAGCAGAAGCGAAAGTGTAAATCCTACCTTCGCCACTATGCTTATTGAATCCTTCCGGCACTTGCAATCTGCTTTAAAAGCAGAACAAACTTCCTGCGAAAAACAGGTGGAATATTACCTGGAGCGAATAAAATCATCGC
>JBDTVD010000172.1:0-7509 GCA_040007375.1 Bacteroidota bacterium
GTTTTTAAGTCGGAAACCGTCCAGTTCCCTCCAAAGAAAACTTCCCGGAAATGTTTTGCAATTTGTTTTGATAAAATCATAATGCAATTTGTTTTGTGCGTTTTATTTTAGTTTGGAGTGATTCCTTCTTTGCTTGAAAAAAGCTACGAAGGATAAAATAGTTCGGAGTGTAGTAGCGGAGATGTTTTTTCAATTATGATAAGCATTATGAATATAACGAACTGAATTCAATGAATCTTGTTTTCATGTTACTACTGACTCAAAACTCATTGCACACAACTATACTATGAACTCAAATCTAACATCTAACGAGCATATATGCTCTTTTGCTTGGATACTCTACTTCAGCGTAAGGATGCCTTTCAATAACATCAATAATTTTAAATCCTGTTTCATTAAGTATATTTATAATCCTGTCAACATCAAAAAAATAAAAATCAATATCAACATTCATTTCTAAAAAATTGTCGAGATGAACTATTGTATCACCAATATGAAATGAAAAAAGAAACTGACTATCATTTTTAAGAATTCTTTTTATTTCTGTAAAAGCAGTTTTCAACTGGTCATAATCAAAATGCACAATAGAATAAAAAGCAATTGCTGAACTAAATGATTTATCATCATACTGAAGTTTTAACATATCAGCAGTTTCAAATTGCAATGAAGGATTAATTTTCTTTGCAACTTCAATCATGATAGGAGAAATATCAACACCTGTAATTTCGGTTATTCCGCAGTCTGCAAGAAACCTGGATGTCTGACCCGGGCCACAACCCAGGTCAATCATTTTTCCTTTGTAACGATTTTTCTCAGCAAATGTTTTTAATAATATTATGTCAAGGTGTTTATCTTTTAACTCATCAATGTATTTTTCAGCGTAACTGATTGCTGTTTTATTGTAACAGTCGATTATGTTTTTTGTAGGTTGCATACTATTTTAAAAAAGTTGAAAAATATTGCTGAATATTAAATAATGATTTTATCATTATCGAATGTTGCTTCATTATTATACTTTACTATGAACTCCGAACTACACACTCCGAACTCACAGCTCATAACTCACAACTTCCTTAAAAATCAAAAGTAACAGATAATGGCTTATGATCACTGTAATTTTTCCAGTCATCGTAAGATCCGATTTGCACATCTTTTAATTTATCCATAAAGTCAGAGGAAGCAAAACAGTAGTCAAGATGATAAGGCTTATCCTGGTGTCTATACATAAATTGTGTAGGATGTTTTTCTTTTCCCTGAACCTGCGAATGAAACTGATGATACGTGCTGTAAATTTTCTTCTTCCCTAATTTTTCTACCACTGTTGAATGATTTCCTTCGCGTCGTGGCCTGTCCCAGATGGTATTGCTGTTAAAATCACCAATGAGAATAGTTTTTTTATCAGAAATTATCCTGTTGTAATAATGAATTGCTTTCCAAACCTGCGTTACATAAGCACCATCTTTATCAGCAGGATTATTTGCCCACACAGCAAACAGGGTAAAATCAATTATTCCTTTGGTAACTACAAGTGGTAATATATATCTAAAATCAGGATTGTGTTTTTTGTGCAGTTTAAATCTGAAATCATTGTAAGAAAAAACACCAACTCCTTTATTGGGATTCAATCCATACCAGAAAATATCATTTGGCAATGGAATATCTGCAGGGAATTTTAATTTATCAGGATTTTCACATTCAGGTATAACTAAAATATCAGGTTTCAGGTGCAGGATTGCAGCAGCCTTTTTTCGAAAAGCCATGTTACAATTCCAGGTTATGATTTTCATGTTTTGATGCCCAACAAAGAAGGATAAATGTAATAAATAAATATATCTTAGCCTGAAATTGCAACAATACTGTTGAGCACAAGCTGGAATATGAAAAGAATCATTGCACTTGGTTTTATCCTTCACCTGTTTCATTCATCAGGCTTTTCACAAAAAGGTCAACACCTCACAGACTCATTGTTAACGGTTCTTCAGAATTGCAGACAGGATGATGGAAAAATGGCAACACTGAATGCACTTGCTTATGAATTCAGAAATAATAATCCGGATACTTCACTTTATTTTTCGAACCAGGCAATTTTACTTTCCGGTAAACTAAATAGAGATACACTTACTGCAGATGCTTATCTTAATATGGGGATTGCATCTGTAAGCTTAGGAAACTATATTGCTGCATTAAAATATCTTGAAGACGCAATCAAATTATATGACAAAGTGCTTGCATCAGTTAGTCTTGCAGCAGGATCAAAGGTTCTGAAACAAAAAGCAAAAGCATATTCCGTTCTTGGAAATACCTGGACCAGTCAGGGTATTTATCCGCAAGCATTGAAAAATTATTTCGTTTCATTAATGATCAGGCAAGAGATTAATGATAAAACCGGTATTGCTTCTGTATATAATAATATAGCAACTGTATATTTAGAAGAAGGGAATTTTCCCGAATCATTAAAAAGTAATTTAGCTGCTTTGAAGATAAGAGAAGAGCTTAACGATAAAGAAGGCATTGCAGCATCCTATAACAATATCGGGAATGTATATGATGGAATGCTTAACTATGAGGAAGCATTGAAAATGCATTTCGCTGCTTTGAAAATAAGAAAAGAAATTGATGATAAAAATGGAATCGCAAATTCCTATAGTAACATAGGAGGTATTTATTCTGCGCAAGGAAATTATGATCCGGCACTTACTAATATCCTTGCAGCAGTGAAAATAAGAGATGAAATAGGAGATCAGCATGGACTTGCAACTTCTTATATAAATATTGGAAATGTGTATCTGAAAAAAAATAATTATGCTGAAGCATTGAAAAATTATTTTACCTCTTTAAAAATTGCAGAGGAAATAGGTGATCAGCTTAATATTGTTTTTGCGCTTACCGGTATTGGAAATGTGTATACCGTACAAAGGAAGTATAGTGATGCAACTGATTCTTATGATAAAGCATTAATGATAGCAAAGGAAATAGGAAGTGTAATTTGTATTAAAGAAGCTTATGCAGGACTTGCAGTGTTAGACAGTTTACAGGGCAACTATAAACAGGGATGGCAACATTATAAGATGTTTGTAATGTATCGTGATAGTTTATTTAATGAAGAGAATACAAAGAAAGCGGTGCAAAACCAAATGCAGTATGAGTTTGATAAAAAGGAATCCGACATCAAAGCAAGGCAGGACAAGAAGGATGCTTTAACCAACGAAAAAATTGCAAGAGAGCAACTGGTACGTAATTTTTCTATGGCAGGTACTTTTGGAATTATTGCATTGAGTGGTTATATGTTTTATAATTTCCGGAAGCGTAAAAAGCTGGAAAGTTTGCAGGCATTATCAAATGAGAGATTGCGTATAAGTCGTGAGTTGCATGATGATATGGGAAGTACATTGGGAAGTATTGCTGTTTATAGTGATGTTGCCAGGAACCGTTCATTAAAGAATGAAAGCCCTGTTGAAGTTTTATCGAAAATAGGAGCTACATCAAGGGAACTTATTGAGAAGATGAGTGATATTGTTTGGAGTCTGAATCCTGATAGTGAAAATTTTGAGCAAATGCTCAACCGTATGCAGGCATTTGCAGCGATGATACTAACATCAAGAAATATTTCATTCGAATTTAAAACTGATGAACAGTTAAAGTTATTGGTTCTTACAAGTCAGCAACGTAAAAATATTTTCCTGATCTTTAAAGAGTCAATATATAATATTGTGAAATATGCTGAGGCTAATCATGTTCTTGTTGAAATCAGAAAAACAAATAATAAAATCAGTATGCTGATTAAGGATGATGGAAAGGGTTTTGACGTAGGTTCGTTTGAAGATGGGAGAGGAGATGCTTACAACGGAAATGGTTTGAAAAATATAAGGACAAGAGCTGATGAAATTAGTGGAAACCTGTTGATCAGTTCCAGTGCAAAAGATGGAACATCTGTGAGTTTGTCAATCTCTTTGTAATTGGTTTTTTTTAAATGATGTAATCCATAAAAAGCTGAAAAAAAGTTTCTGGTTGATTGCTTTTGCTACAGCTTCTGTCATGGATGTTACATGCAGCTTTTCATAAATTTTTGTCATGTGTGCACGAACTGTTGCATAAGTAATACAAAGTTTATCTGCAATCATTTTATAGGAATTACCTTGTACTAATAATGCAAGAACTTCTTTTTCTCTGTTGCTGAGACGATAATCTTCTTTTTCCTGTATTGTAGGATCAGATTGAAAATGCATCAGTACTTTTTTAGCAATGCCTGGCGACATTGGTGCTCCACCGGTATACACCTCACGGATAGCTTCTAGCAATGCATTTGACTCTGCATTTTTTAATATATATCCTCCTGCACCGGCTTTTATAGCAGCAAAAACTTTCTCCACATCTTCAAAAACAGTCTGCATCAATATATGTAACGAAGGATAATGTTTGCGGATAAGTTTCACTCCTTCAATACCAGTCATACCAGGCATATCAATATCCATAATCACTACATCTGGTTGTGTCTGCTGAATATTTGCAATTACATCACGACAATGTGGAAAGGTGGCAACCAGATTCAGGTCTTCTACATCTTCCAGAAGCAGTGTAATGGAATCGCGCAGCAAATCATTATCATCAAACAACACTACTTTTATATTGCTCATAGTTTTTTTTCAAAAAGCAAATGTACTGTTATCATAGTGAGGGACAACTATCAAATGTGATAATTAGTTCGGTGTTCGGAGGGATTAGTTCGCAGTAAATGCAGAATTGCTCATTCATTGCGAGGTGCTTTATCGCACCGTGGCAATCCCCTGAATAGAAACATAATCATACTCCTTAGTACATCTCATTGTTGGTTTATCAAGGCAACAGGGGATTGCCACGTCACCGCCAGCGGTTCCTCGCAATGATGACGAAAAAAATGCACTTAATCACCTAATCACCTCATCACTAAAACTATCACTATTGATAATTGACAGTCTGAAATTATTCCTTTTGATTTGTAACGGCTACAGAAAGGTCATCAGCCATAGTCTTTCTGCAGTTTAAAGTGTGAAAGTCAACCACGATTACTCTTTAAAAATAATATATCGGTTGCGCCTTAAAATAAAATAGTACTTCACTCTTCATGGCTTGGTGCATTTATTTTACGTTCCTGATGCGAATCAAGATGTGTGCAATAGTGGGAAGGTAAATCTGAATAATTGCTACTGTTAAAACATTAATAAGCCAAAATGTTTTGTCGCAGTTGTTTAGTTCTTTCTCAATATAATTACAGTGCTTCGGAAAAGCTAACATTTATATATTAATTAAAACCACCAGCAGGGAAACACTTTGAGGAAAAATAGTTCACTACCTTTTCTTACTGAGAATACTTTTTTCAGGTATTTTAATTTTATCACTTTATATATTGCGCAAGGCATTCCGGAAGGGATGTTGTTTTTTGGTATTCCTGCATGGATGGCAATGAATGGTAAATCTGCCGGTGAGATAGGAAGCTTTGTTGCAGTTTGTGGATTGCCCTGGAGTTTTAAAATAATAGTTGCTCCATTAATGGACAGATTCAGTTATTTACCTATGGGACGACGACGACCGTGGGTGCTTTTCGGACAGTTGGGACTGATGCTGAGTTTTATTGCAATGGCATTTGTGCCTGATCCATTGAATAATTTAAATATGTTTATGGCAGCAGCATTTGTAGTAAGTTTTTTTGGTTCTTTCCAGGATGTTGCAACAGATGGAATGGCTGTCGACATTATTCCCGTTAATCAACAGGCAAGAGCAAATGGGTATATGTGGGGAGCAAAAATTATTGGTACATCTGCTTCACTTGCTTTAGGAAGTTTCATTTTGCATAAGTATGGTTATACAGCATCCATTCTCTTGCTTTCTATCACAGTTTCGCTGATTATGCTGGTGCCGTTGTTATTGAGAGAACGTCCGGACGAAAAATTATTACCCTGGACAAAAGGAAGTGCGTCTGAAGAAACCAAAAAGATGCAACTGGAAGACTGGTCTGTAATTATGAAATCATTATTTCATGCATTCAGTTTACGGAATAGTCTGTTGCTTGCAGTAATATCATTTATTTCTATGGCATCATTTGATTTTATGTCAACGTTACTTCCTGTATTTACTGTTAAGGCTCTTGGATGGACGAATGTTACTTATTCGCAATTTTTTGCAACAGCAAGTTTAACAGGAGGAATAGGAGGAATGCTTATAGGTGGTTTTTTAATAGACCGGTTTGGAAAAAAACGCATGATGAATATTTACTTTTTACTTCTGATAATTTTAACCGTTGCATTATCTTTTCTTCAAGTATATTGGGTGAATGCATGGTTTATTATGGGGTTTATGATTGTATATCAATTACTGTATGTGTTTGCATGCATAGGAGTTTTTGCTATTGCAATGGAATGTTGCTGGAAGAAAGTTTCTGCAAGTCAGTTTACTTTATATATGACGATTGGAAATGTCGGTCGTGTTTTTGGCGCAAAACTTATTGGCCCTGCAAGTGAAAACCTTAGCTGGCAATTTACGCTGCTCTGTTTTACAGCAGGAATTCTTTTAGTGTGGATGGTGATACAATTTCTAAATATTGATAATCATGTGAAGCATGTGAATAACCTTGAATTAAAATTAGCTTTAGCCGCCTGATTATTTTTATTAATTTAATAAAACATTTTCCTTTAGATGTTACCATTCTCGAATTATATAAATATTAGTTTTATAATATATTTCTTATCCTTAAATTAATTAAATCTAAAACTCAACACAACAATGATTAAAAAAATCGTTAAACCATTCCTGATTTTCACATTAACAACAGCATTATTTTCCTGCGGTAATAAATCAGAGCAAAAAGAAGAAACTTCTGCTGTAGTGGATACTCCGGCCACAGTTACTACTCCGGAAACACCAGCATTCCAACCATTTGATATAATAAAGATTTCACATAAAGTAAAAGATTATGCGAAATGGAGAATGGCATTTGATAAAGACTCAACAGCTCGCAATGCAAGCGGATTGGGATTTATTGTTATCGGAAGAAATGCTGATAATGATAATGACCTGAGTATTTATCTGAATGTTTCCGATATGGAGAAAGCTAAGGAATTTGCTGCAAGTCCGAGACTGAAAGATGTGATGCAGCAAAATGGTGTGATTTCGAAACCGGACATAGCTTATTATCATGTTATCCGTTTTAATGCTGAATCAAAAGAAAAAAAATGGGTAACAATTACACATAAAGTAAAAGACTTTGATGCATGGGTAAAAGTGTATGACGATGAAGGAATTGAAACACGTAAAAAACAGGGAATGATTGATGTGGTGATGGCACGTGGTGTTGAAGATGCAAACATGGTACATCTTGTTTTTGATATTACTGATATGGATAAGGCGAAGGCAGCAATATTTTCTGAAGAGAAGAAAAAATTAATGATGAGTGCAGGAGTGGAAGGGGCACCGAAAATTGAGTTTTTTACATCTGCAGATTAAATTATTGATCATATATAAAACCTGCTGCTGAAA
>JBDTVD010000173.1:0-7497 GCA_040007375.1 Bacteroidota bacterium
ATTAATCCCTGGTCGTGATACATTGCAATTACTGCATCAAAATTTTTATAGTTGGAAGATGCAAAAAATCCATCTGCTGAATACGGCCCAAACACCACGATCTTCTGTTCATTGGCTTGTTTGATTGCAGGAGTGATCATCGTTTCTTCTTCCTTCCCCAACAATCCATGATCACCTGCATGAGGATTTAATCCCAGCACTGCAATGCGTGGTTTACGCACACCAAAATCACGTTTCAGTGAATCATTAACAACACTTATTTTTTCCAGAATTTTTTCAATGGATAAAGATGCACTTACTTCACCAACTGGAATGTGTCCGGTAACAGTTGCAACACGAAAATTTCCTGAAGCAAGAATCATTGCATATTTTTTCTGTCCGAATTTTTCTGCAAGATATTCAGTATGTCCTGCAAATTTGAAATTCTCATTCTGTATAGAATATTTATCAATCGGCCCGGTTACCATTGCTTCAATCAAACCCTGCTGCAGATCTCCTGTTGCCTGTTCCAGTGCACGAAATGCATACTGCCCTGCAACTGTAGAAGCTTCTCCCGGAACGATATTAACTTCTTCTTCCCAGCAATTAATCACATTCACTTTTTTATGAATGATCTCTCTGCTGCTTCTGATCGTATTATAATTAAACTCTGCATTATTAAGTGTCTTCCGATAAAACGATATTACTTTCGAAGAACCATAAATCACCGGCGTGCAGATCTGAAGTATATGTACATCTGTAAAAGCTTTAATTATTATTTCAGGTCCAACGCCGTTATAATCACCAATAGTAATTCCTATTTTGGGTCTATGCTCATGTTCACTCATACCTGCTCGGGAAATTTATTATATATATGATCTGTTAATTCATCAATAAATGTAATTTTATTTCTGAAGATTTAAATCCTTCAGTTTTTCTTTATTCCTGCTCTGCGGAGGAAATATTCAAAAAGGAATCTTACTCCTACTCCTGTTCCGTTCTTTCCACGATAACTGTCGTTACTTTTACTGAATGCAGGTCCTGCAATATCTAAATGTAAAAATGGATAATCAGTAAAATTTTCAAGGAATTTACCTGCTGTAATTGCACCGGCATTGGCACCACCGATATTTCGAAGATCAGCAATATCCGATTTCAGTAAATCATTATACTCATCCCAGAATGGCATGATACCAAGCCGTTCATAAACTTCATCACCACAGGAAATTAATTTCGCTTTTAATTCCTCATTTACATTTCCCATCGCAACAATTCCATAAGGACCTAACGTTGCAGCAGCAGAACCTGTAAGCGTTGAAAATTCCAGCACCAGTTCCGGATCATATCGTTTTGCATAATGCAATGCATCAGCAAGAATTAATCTTCCTTCCGCATCTGTATTTAATACCTCCACTGTTTTACCACTCATCATAGTAATAACATCTCCTGGTACATATGCATCACCATCCAATCTGTTATCGGTTGCAGGAACCAATCCAACTATATATAAAGGAAGTTTTGCTTTTGCTGCAGCATAAATTGCAGTTCCTACAACAGCACCACCAGCCATATCGCATTTCATATAATCCATGCTGTTGGCTGTAGGTTTCAGACTCATTCCACCGGTATCATACACAACTCCTTTTCCAACCAGTACAATTGGTTTTTTATTGATTGCTTTTGCAGGTTTATATTCCATCACTGTAAATGTTGGTGGCTGAACACTTCCGAGATTTACGGAAAGCAATCCACCCATCTTCAATGATTTTATTTTCTTCTTATCAAATACTACTGATTTAAATCCTGCGTCTTTTGCAAGTTGTTGTAATTCCTTTGCAAAAACAACTGCATTTAAAAACGACTGCGGTTCATTCACCAGGTCGCGCGCTTTACAGGTTGCCTGTGTTACAAATTGCAATCTGTCGATTTCTGTTTTGTTAATTTTTTTACTGGCAACAGAAATACTTTTCAGTGAATTGATTTCTTTTTTTCCGTTTGATTTATATTTCAGAAACTGATAATTGCTAAGAATAATTCCTTCCGCTAAAGCCAATAACAGATCACTGTTTCCGTTATCTACCAGTGTTATTGACTGGTGCCCTGCAGCATTAAATCGTCCGGCAAGTTGAGCTCCTGCCTTACGCCAATTCTCCATCGACTTCACACGATCATTACTCACGGGAGTAAGCAACTGAACATAAATCATCCTCTTATACTGGTTAATCGTAATCTGTGTTTTCCCTTCCTTCAGGCTGGTACGCACAAACTGTTTCTCCTCCGTTTCTAAAAGTGGCGAATCAAAAGATGATTTATCATTTACCACGAGCAGTAAATGGTCATCTTTACCGGCTGTTGACATTAATTTTATAGAGGTGATCATAATAACCTTTAACTTTGAGCGCATGAAGGTAACAATTGCCTGACACCTGTCAAAAAATTAAGAAAGATGTACCCTTTTCCGGGAAAAATATGAGCATTGATGAATTATTAAGCAAAGCATTAAACAGGGAATTCCTTTCTGCTTCTGAAGGGAAATTTCTTTTTGAGAACGCAACTACGAGTGAACTGATGTTTACCGGAAATATACTCCGGCAGCAACAACGTCCCGGCAATAAAGTAACATGGATTATTGATCGCAATGTAAACACCACTAATGTGTGCATTGCCAATTGCAAATTCTGCAACTTTTTCCGCATTCCGGGTCATGCTGATTCTTACATCACAACGATGGATCAGTACAGGGTTAAGATTGAAGAAACTATACGTTACGGAGGAAATCAATTATTACTGCAGGGAGGACATCATCCTGAACTGGGTTTGAAATTTTATACAGATATTTTTCGTCAGATAAAGCAGGAATTTCCACAGATAAAACTGCATGCACTTGGTCCACCGGAAATAGCACATATTTCAAAACTCGAAGGGATGTCGCATACAGATGTGCTGAAGGAATTGGTTGCTTCCGGATTGGATTCATTACCCGGAGCAGGTGCTGAAATATTAAATGACAGAGTGCGCAGAATGATATCGAAAGGTAAATGCAGCGGACGCGAATGGCTGGATGTTATGCGTGCAGCACATCAGTTAAACATCACCACATCAGCAACCATGATGTTCGGACATATTGAAACACTGGAAGAGCGATTTGAACATCTGGTTTTGTTGCGTGAAGTTCAGTCAGAAAAACCTGAACATGCAAAAGGATTTCTTGCATTTATACCCTGGCCATTCCAGGATGAAAACACGATCTTACGAAATGTAAAAGGAATAAGAAACCAGGTTACCGGTGATGAATATATAAGAATGATTGCATTGAGCCGCATTATGCTTCCGAATATTAAAAACATACAGGCATCATGGCTTACCGTTGGAAAATCAGTAGCACAGGTTTGTTTACATTCAGGTGCAAATGATTTTGGATCTATTATGATTGAAGAAAATGTTGTATCGGCAGCAGGAGCACCACATCGTTTCACAAGCAGTGGAATTCAGCAATCAATAAAAGAGGCAGGATTCATTCCTCAACTCCGTAATCAGCAGTATGAAGAAATTAATTTGCCTGAAGAAGTAGAACAACAGGTTATAACTTATTAAATTAATGAAAAGAAAACAGCTTTGTATAATTAAGCATTTGTTGCTGCTGTTAGTTACCGTTTCTATGGTTAGTAATACTGCATTTGCAACGCATAACCGGGCAGGTGAAATTACCTACACACATGTTACGGGTACACAATTTACATATGATGCAATAATTGTTACTTATACAAAGATTAATCCTCCTGCACCTGACAGACCTGAGCTGGAAATTTTCTGGGGCGATGGTGATCATGATACTATATCAAGAGTATCAGTTATTCCTGTTGCACCAGACATTAAACGGAATGAATATCATGGACGACATACTTACCAGGGTACCGGTGTTTACACAATATTTTTTATTGATGAGTTCAGAAATGCAGGAGTGAAGAATATTGGTAGTGGAAATTCAGATAATGTTCCATTTTATGTAGAAACACAACTAACCATTAATTCACTGTTGAATTTTATGGGTATATATAATAATACTCCTGTTTTGCTGGAGCCTCCTATTGATGAGGGTGTGGTAAACCGGACATTCATACATAATCCCAGTGCGTATGATCCTGATGGTGATAGTTTAAGTTATGAAATAACGGATTGCAAGGGATATGGTGGTGCTACAGTACCTGGATATTTTCTGCCAATTATACCACCACAATCACTGATTACTTTAAATCCGGTAACAGGTGATTTCGTTTGGGAAACACCACAGGAAGTTGGAATATTTAATTTTGCAATAAAGATTTTTGAATGGAAAAACGTCCCTGGATATGGAATGATGAATATTGGTTATGTATCACGCGATTTCCAGGTCAATATTACCGCCACAAATAATCTTCCTCCACAAATTGCTGCACACGATACATGTGTTGAAGCAGGTGCTACACTTGCATTTGATGTAACTGCTACTGAACCGGATAATGAAACAGTAACTATCAGTGCAACAGGTGGCCCTTTTCAAATACCGTTCAGTCCCGCACTTCCTGATTCAACAAACGTGAGTGGTGTAGGTAGTGCTATATATAATTTTATCTGGTCAACGCAATGTGCACATGTAAGAAAAGCTCCTTATCAGGTAGTATTTAAAGCAGTAGATAATAATCCGAATGTTCAGTTAACAGATATCAGTTCGATGAGCATACTGGTGGTTGGACCTGCTCCAAAGAATCCGGCTGCACAGGCAAAGGGTGACAGTATAACGGTTAACTGGAATCCCGGAACCTGCTCTAACACTTCCGGATATTATATATACCGAAGAGTGAATGTTTCTAATTACACTCCTGGATATTGCGTTACAGGTGTGCCATCACAAACAGGTTATGTACGCATTGGAACACTTACAGGGATTAATGATACTTTATTCAATGATTCCAATAACGGACAAGGACTTGCAACAGCAGTTGAGTACTGTTATATGATTACAGCACGTTTTCCTGATGGTGCTGAAGGTTATCCGTCAACAGAAGTGTGTGCCCATCTGAAACGTGATCTTCCTGTGATAACCAATGCAGATATTCTCAACACCAGTACTACATCAGGCAATATATATTTAGCATGGAGCCCGCCTGTTGAGCTGGATACAACACAATACCCCGGGCCATTCAGCTATACTCTTCAACGAAGGATATCATCCTCTTCTGTTTTTACTGATGTAATTACACTGGGCAACTGGAATGACACTACGTGGACCGACGTAAATCTCGACACAAAAAATCAGCAATATATATATCGTGTATTATTCAATTACAGTGGTGGTATATTCCTTGGTAAATCGCAGGAAGCTTCTTCTGTTTTCCTGACTGCCTTACCAGGCGATAATAAAGTAAGACTTAGCTGGAATTTTAATGTACCCTGGACAAATGACAAATATTATATATACAGGAGTGAAACAGGTAATCCATTTATTCTTTTAGATTCTATTGCCCAGCCTTTCTATACTGATTACTCAGCACTAAATACCATTAATTATTGTTATTATATAGAAAGCAGTGGCGGATATGCACAAAGCGGAATCGTATTTCCAATTCTGAATAAATCACAGGAAGATTGTGCAACACCATTTGACAATGAAGCTCCCTGTCCTGTGGTTATTTCTACAACAGCTGATTGCGATAGTTCCACCGTTGATTTTACCTGGATCTATGGAAACACTCCGGATTGCATAACAACAGATATTGATTATTTCACCATTTATTTTGCCTCAGCATCGAACCAGCAATTTGATTCTGTCGGAACATTTCAAACAACAGATCAATTTTATTCTTTTCAACGGGGATTATTTATCGGTGGATGTTATTACATCACTGCAACAGATACAAATGGTAACGTTACTGATTCTTCCAATTCTGTTTGCATAGAGAGCTGTCCTGTATATATATTACCCAACCTCTTCACCCCTGATGGAAATAATATTAACGATTATTTTACACCGGTTGAACAGACATTAACAGGATTATTATTCAGAGACATCAGTTCTGTTGATATAAAAATTTATAACCGTTGGGGTGATCTGATCTTTACAACTACCGATCCTGTTATAAGATGGAATGGCAAAAGAAATAATGATGGTGAAGATGTTCCGGAAGGCACTTATTTTTATACCTGTTTGGTATATACCACCAATATGGCACCTGAACAGGAACCATTGCAGTTACATGGAACGATTCAGGTTGCAAGAAGCAGTGTAAGGCAATAATTTCTTGAGATAGAAATTTTATAAAGCTTAGTTAAGCTCCACTTTCATGAGGTAAATTTTCTTCTTCTGAAAGGCAGCGATGATCAATGTATTTTCATCCACCTGTTTTCCGGAAAATGGAAGAATAGTAAGATTCTGTTCTGGGCGTGTAACAGTAAGTTGAGAACTGATACCTTTATTATCCACTGAATAAACACCTACTTCATTACTCCTGCTTAAATCCTTATTATATATAAGATCAATTCGGTTGCTTTGCAGTACAGTAGCAAATGAAGATAATGCACCACCATCATCCAGTGTTTCCTGTGATTTCCTTAATACGGAGCTCCAGTCGATAGTACCATTTGTATGAATTGACATGATAACAACATTGTCAAAATGATATTCAATACGGCGCGTGAATGATTGCGTGAAATAATCGTAATAGGAATACTCACTGTAATAGGCTGCTTCTGCAACCACAACAGCACCACCATCTGAACGAAGTATCAGTTTACGTATCGGATAACTATACAACCCAGTATTAGCTCCGCTGTTTCTTTCGCCGATAAGTTTTATACGTGCGTTATCATCAATATTAACTGATTTAATCTGCAATTCAGCGCCGTTTGTAAATGCTACAGAAGCGAAAAGAATTCCTGTTCCGGTGTAGGATTCATTATCACTATAAAAACCAGTAACCACCGTTTTTTTATTGGCATTATCAACAGAGAGAGAAGCTTCTGTAAGTTGTTTTCCTTCTGTACTTATTTTATATTCATTAAAAACGGGAGAACTGTTTGTGAGTGTAAATAATTTATAACTCATCTGTTTCTTCTTACGCTCATCCGAAATCCTTTCTTCCAGTTGTGCTAAAACTGCAATCTGACCATCGTTAGCGATAGCAACATCAGAAATCTCCAGCTGTTTAGTTGAATAACTAATTAACGGATCCCCTTTATATATAGAAGTGCAGGAAGTATCAATTGTAATTACATGTATCACCTGATCAGCATTGCGAAATTCTTCCATAACAATTGTTGCCAGTAAATTATCTTTAGAAACTACAACTCTTGCTTTTTCTACATCACTGTCCTTACCATAAATAATTTTTCCGGGTTTCTTTTTACTGAATGAAGTCCCTTTATCATCCAGTAATTCCGTTGAAAAAGAAATTGTATTTTCATTTTTCATCCACTGACTTCTGAGGATCAAAGGATGTCCGTTAAACATAGTTACTACATCTATATTGTAATTATCAGCAT